>NZ_JBHSFT010000005.1:0-896 GCF_042654105.1 Oceanobacillus aidingensis
TCTGACTTCCTCGCATGCTTGGACGCACATCCATCGGTGCGCACTCCTTATCCTCCTGCGTCCCCCCATTGCTCAAACAATCATGAGGTGGTACAGGAATATCAACCTGTTGTCCATCGCCTACGCCTGTCGGCCTCGGCTTAGGTCCCGACTAACCCTGAGAGGACGAGCCTTCCTCAGGAAACCTTAGGCATTCGGTGAAAGAGATTCTCACTCTTTTTTCGCTACTCATACCGGCATTCTCACTTCAAAGCGCTCCACCAGTCCTCACGGTCTGACTTCGCAGCACTTTGAACGCTCTCCTACCATTGTTCGTAAGAACAATCCGCAGCTTCGGTGATACGTTTAGCCCCGGTACATTTTCGGCGCAGCGTCACTCGACCAGTGAGCTATTACGCACTCTTTCAATGATGGCTGCTTCTAAGCCAACATCCTGGTTGTCTGTGCAACGCCACATCCTTTTCCACTTAACGTATACTTTGGGACCTTAGCTGGCGGTCTGGGCTGTTTCCCTTTCGACTATGAACCTTATCACCCATAGTCTGACTCCCAAGCGTAAGTAACTGGCATTCGGAGTTTGACTGAATTCGGTAACCCGGTAGGGGCCCCTAGTCCAATCAGTGCTCTACCTCCAGTACTCTCTATCTTGAGGCTAGCCCTAAAGCTATTTCGGAGAGAACCAGCTATCTCTGTGTTCGATTGGAATTTCACCGCTACCCACACCTCATCCCCGCATTTTTCAACATACGTGGGTTCGGGCCTCCAGTCAGTGTTACCTGACCTTCACCCTGGACATGGGTAGATCACACAGTTTCGGGTCTACGACCGCATACTCATTCGCCCTGTTCAGACTCGCTTTCGCTACGGCTCCGTGTCTTCCACTTAACCTTGCATAC
>NZ_JBHSFT010000006.1:0-8430 GCF_042654105.1 Oceanobacillus aidingensis
GAAGCGTGGCGACACGTGCAGCTGACGGATACTAATCGATTGAGGACTTATCTAAGTTTTTTCATGTCACGTTACTCTTATTTAGTTTTCAGGGTGCAAATTCTTACATATTTTTTGAAATTAGTACTTGATTTTTTCTCAAAAACGATTATAATATTGATTGTTACTGATTTTTAAAACATTGTCTGGTGGCGAGAGCGAAGAGGTCACACCTGTTCCCATGCCGAACACAGAAGTTAAGTTCTTCAGCGCCAATGGTAGTTGGGGGCTTCCCCCTGCGAGAGTAGGACGTTGCCAGGCAAGAGTATTCTCTTATGAAGTCCTTAAGGACAAGCGAATTACTTCTTTCTTTAATATTATGGAATTATTCCACAGTAGCTCAGTGGTAGAGCAATCGGCTGTTAACCGATCGGTCGTAGGTTCGAATCCTACCTGTGGAGCCATATGGAGAGCTGTCCGAGAGGCCGAAGGAGCACGATTGGAAATCGTGTAAGCCGCTATCGCGGCTTCGAGGGTTCGAATCCCTCGCTCTCCGCCATTTAAACTATTACATGGCCCGTTGGTCAAGCGGTTAAGACACCGCCCTTTCACGGCGGTAACACGGGTTCGAATCCCGTACGGGTCACCAAATGGAGGATTAGCTCAGCTGGGAGAGCACCTGCCTTACAAGCAGGGGGTCGCAGGTTCGAGCCCTGCATCCTCCACCATGTAAGTTCATAAANCTTAAACATTTGAAATAAGATTTGGCTTGGTAGCTCAGTCGGTAGAGCAGAGGACTGAAAATCCTTGTGTCGGCGGTTCGATTCCGTCCCGAGCCACCTTTCATTTAGTGGAGGGATAGCGAAGTTGGCCAAACGCGGCGGACTGTAAATCCGCTCCCATCGGGTTCGTAGGTTCGAGTCCTACTCCCTCCACCATTTATAAAATATCATAGGGGTATAGTTTAACGGCAAAACGAAGGTCTCCAAAACCTTTGATGTGGGTTCGATTCCTACTACCCCTGCCAATATGGCGGTCGTGGCGAAGTGGTTAACGCACCGGATTGTGGCTCCGGCACACGTGGGTTCGATCCCCACCGGTCGCCCCTTTTTTATTTAATACTACATAAATCAATAATAGAATCGTTGGGCCATAGCCAAGCGGTAAGGCATCGGGTTTTGATCCCGTGTACCCCAGGTTCGAATCCTGGTGGCCCAGCCATTTTTGCGGAAGTAGTTCAGTGGTAGAACACCACCTTGCCAAGGTGGGGGTCGCGGGTTCGAATCCCGTCTTCCGCTCTAAAATAAATGGCGGTATAGCCAAGTGGTAAGGCAGAGGTCTGCAAAACCTTTATCACCGGTTCAAATCCGGTTACCGCCTCCAAACACATGCCGGTGTGGCGGAATTGGCAGACGCGCACGACTCAAAATCGTGTTCCGTAAGGAGTGTCGGTTCAACCCCGACCACCGGTATTCATTAATCCCCGTTAAAGCTGTTGAGATGCAGCTTTAACGGGGATTTTTTCGTAGAGAACCAACTGACATACTCAATATTGAGCGACTAGATTAGCTTAATTAAACGCACGGGGAGAGTAGTGGGCGATGTATAAAATGTACATTTATCTGAACGACTTGAGTTACTCTGGTTATAGTGGCACTTTCCATCGAAGATACTACTTATAGAGAACTTAAGTATGAGCATTTATCAATGTAAATATGCTGGGAATTTATGCTGAATAAAAACGTCAATCCGTTAATATTAGCGCTCTGGTAGGTTCTATGTAGATTTAATTGACTGACCATCCTTTGTCGAAATGGCCAGTTTCCGCAAGGTGATTACCGTGGCTGTCAACGAAGTATACGTATAGGAAATCGCTCGCTGGCGTTGCAAACAGTGTTGCTCTTGTAAAGTTTTCTATTTTATTACCTAACTCGTCTACAATAATTTGTTGATCAGTTTCCTCTAGATACTTGAATTCGTCAGTCAGCATAACGTAAATTTGGTCGTAATTATCTTCTTGAGAAATCTCTAATATAAGCCCGTCTGTTTCCACAATAAGTTCGTTGTAATAGTCAATAACTCGTTGTTCGGTTTCTTCTGAATACTTTCTTCTTTCATTAGATGATACATTTTCTTCTTCGTTTTCATCTTCCGCAGTATCTGTAGGATCGACGGATTCCTCTGCGCTCGCTGCTTGTTCCTCGGAAGCTGCTTCGCCCGAACTCACGGAATCATTAGCTACGTCCTCGTCATTGTCGTTCGGGTTAGTTACGTTAATTATGATAAATGCAATTGCGATAACCCATATTGCTGTTCCGATAATGGCACGGGAAGGGGTTATCTTCTTTTTCTCTTTCGCCATGTAAACGAACTCCTTTTCCATTAATGGTAAATTTCACGTTGGAGTTAGCGTAACATATCGGTGGATAATTTTACAGGGGATTTACATTGACGTTTCAAAGAACGCGAGAATGTGTCGTGGAGGTGGAAATCTTGCGAAGTGGTTAGGAGTTTGGCGAAGTTTAATCGACTTCTATCCGCATAAAATATAGGTTTAAGCATTTCGAGATACCTTGGCACGACTCAAAACCGTGTTCCATAAGGAGTGTCAGTTCGATCTCGGCCATCAGTAGTCATTAATCCCCGTTAAATCTGTTATGGCGCAATTTTAACGTATTTGTGGAAGCATTCATTAAGTGTAATATTCTAGATTTCGAATCACACGACTAAAATCGTGCGTGTAGATATGTAAAGCACATAAAAGAATTAGTGCGATAAAATATTTTAAATAGACTTTAATAAACATCTTTTCATTCTATTGGAAATAATGTAGTATGTTAGGGGTGAGCATATTGAGCTTAGAAAAATAGGGGGGAATTAGTAAATGAAGAAGATTTTATTAACGGTATTATTCTTATTACTATCATTGGTTCTTTTTGCGTGTGGAAGTGAAGCAGAAGGCGAAGAGGACGCGCAAAATTCTGAAGAAAGCACGGAAGAAGAAAACAAAGGTAACACAGAGGAGCAAACGGAAGATTCGGAATCGCCACAACCGGGCGAAACAGAAGAAACAGAGGACGGTACTCGCACACTACATAGAATGTGGGAAGAAGGCGAAACTTTCGAAACTGGTCCAATTGTTCTAACGATTGATAAGATTGCTACTGCTGAGGCTAGCTTTGAAGGAGAAACAGCGGATATGCTGGAGACGGATCATATCGAGTATATTCAAGTAGATGTTTCCGTAGAGAACACGTCGGATAATGATGTTACTTTCTACGCTGGACAAGGTAGAATGGCTACAAGTACGGGAGAGCAGATTGAGCCTGATTTGTGGTTAAGCGGACATATTGACGGAGAAATGATGGCTGGAACGAAAGCGAACGATACTTTCTATTACATGCTTGAAAATTCTGAAGCAGAAGAAGTAGAGTCTGTTCGATTAGTATTTTCTGCTCCATATGATTCGGAAAGTTACGATGATTTAGGCGAAGAACTCGATTTCGAAATTGAGCTTCCAAAAGAATAAAAGAGATTAGTAACGACAAAGACTATGCAGTGGGACGCTCTTTGTTGGATTTATATAAAATATGAATTTGATGTAGATTTTTTCGAGAGATAATTTAAATATTTAACACGCTCTAACGTAGAATAATGTTACGTTAGAGCGTGTTTTTGTTTGTAAAAGTTTCCGTCGCTAACAATAGCAATATAACCAATGAAATGGCTTCTACAACAGAATTAGAAAAACTGCCTTCCGCCAAATTCAGCGGCTATCTACAATACTTGAATGGTTATCTTAACCTTTAAAATGGTAAACTTAAAATAACTACCCTAATTAAGAAAGAGGCAAAACAATGGAACTAAAACACATGATTTATTTTATAGAAATCGTCAAAACTGGCAGCATGACTAAGGCATCAGAAAAGCTGTATATTTCACAGCCTACGATTAGTAAGCTTTTACGGGATCTAGAAGCAGAATTAGGAATGGAATTATTTGACCGTCATAAACGGCAAATGGTGCTTACTGATGCGGGAAAAGCTTTTTTACAGCAGGCAAAAGAAATTGTCCGGTTATATGAAAATCTTCCGACAGAAATGAATAATTTGTTAGGAATGAAGCAGGGGCATATTAAAATAGGGCTGCCTCCGATTATGAATGTAAAGCTGTTTATTCACACGCTTGGAGAGTTTCATGAGAGCTATCCGGATATCAGCTTTGAATTATTAGAAAGTGGCAGTAAGCGGATTGAAGAGAGCATCATTAATGATGAGGTCGATGTCGGTATTACGGTGCTGCCGACAGATACGGATACCTTTCATCAATTTTTTCTGCTTGAGGAACAGTTGAAATTGGTGGTTCCGCGCTCTCATAAATTTGCCGAGAGAGAGAAAGTAAGTCTTATTGAATTAAAGGATGATGACTTTATTTTATTTAGTGAAGATTTCATCTTAAATGATCGTATAACCGAGGCGTGTAAGACTGCTGGTTTTATTCCTAAGGTGATTGCGGAGAGCTCACAGTGGTACTTTATCGAACAGATGATTACGGCAAGCCTTGGGGTAAGTATTCTCCCGGCAAGTATTATTGACACGCTAAAGGAAGACGTTGTCAGTATTGAAATTGCGGATCCTTCGATTTTATGGCAATTAGCAATTATTTGGAAGAAGAATAGCTATACCTCCTTTGTTACCAAAGAGTGGCTGAAGTTTATGCAGGAACAATTGATGTTTAAAGATGGCAAAAATAATTAAATATGGCGCTTCCATAGATTTCATCTATAGTTCAAATAAAGAATAACTATTTTTATTATAGAACGATAGGATTTAAGATAAGTATAGAGTAAAAATAAAGCAATTTTATTAAGGAAGGGAACACTTGAAATATGAACAGTTATAAGCATCCAAACGAAAGCAGAGTAGTTAGTACGGATCAAGTGCTAATCAATGATTTAAATAATTACAATACCCTCTTTGGAGGTGTATTGATGAAGAAATTAGATAATAATGCCACGCTTTCTGCAAGAAGGCATGCCAGAGTGAAGGAATGTGTCACAGCCTCTACGGACTCAATTGATTTTCTTCATCCGATTCGTCAGTCTGATTCGGTATGTATTGAATCCTTTGTTTCCTATACAGGCAATACATCGATGGAGATTTTTTGTAAGGTGATTGCCGAGGATATGATTACAGGGGAGAGAAAAATTGCTGCCACTGCTTTTCTTACCTTTGTTGCCCTGGACAGCAACAAAAAGGCTGTGAAAGTAGCACCCATTGTACCGGAATCAACAGAAGAAAAATTCTTATATGAATCTGGCGAAAAACGGGCAGCGATGCGCCGGAAGCGAAGAGAACACAGTAAAGAGCTGACACAAATTATTGGTTTGGAAAAACCATGGGAAAGAGGAGATATCTATGTTTGTTAATATAAATAGTTTATATCATATAGAGGAAGAGCTTGACCAGCTTCAAAGGGATTACAGAGAATTGTATGAGCATTTACAGCATATCGTGAGTCTGACTAGACAGTTGCAGATTCCTTACAAATATTTAGGGGAACTATTAGTAAGAAATGAAGAAGCAACCAAACCTCCTTTTATTCGGGAGTCTGTTATACACCTTTATCAGAAAGAAGTGAATTTATTAAAAGAGCAAAAGGATTTCGAAAAATTGCTGTCTATCCTGCAGCGTTTAGAACAAGTTTCCTATTCACAAGTATTTCTGTTAGTGCTGGGGGCAAAGCCGGAGCTTATTCAGGTCAATACAATCATTAAATAGCAGCCAGGGCTTATCACCATGTTGTTTGGAGTGATAAGCCCTGTTTTTGCGATTGTGGGTACGTAAATAAAATAGTCATGATTATATCAGCAGCTTTGTGTTAAAATAATTTGAATAATATTACTTTAATTAAATTAGCTGTTCTGTGAAATATCTATCAGGCTTTACGAAGAATGGAGGCTTTCTTGATGAAAAAGTATTCTTGGATCAGTTATCTATCACTCGGGCTGCCTATACTATTATTTCTATTATTGTTTGCCGTGGCTGATATAGAACCATTAGTATTAGCTCAAACTATACTTATTGCTCAATTAATTGGCGCTCCGTTATCAATCATCTTAAGTGTAGCTGCTCTTTTTAAAAAGAATGAAAAAAAGGTTGTTGCCGTATTTGGATTGATAATTTCTCTCAACTTAACGGGAGCACTTGTTTATTTGCTTTTACTAGGTTTTGGTATGGGGGAGGCGTGAGAAGGAGTATAAGCAGGGGGGAATAAGATGAATAGAAAACCTTAAGTAGCTTTGTTAGTTTAATCTGGCGGATGGGATTAACGTCAGGGCAGGCATTCAGACGAAATGAAATCACGCTGACTACCCAGCACGCTTTTCTACACAATCCAATTATTTAACATCTCATTCTGAAACCTTTACAATAAACAGGGAGAAGTCAAAAAGAAAGGGTGAGTGTGTTGAATATCTTAGTAGTTGGAGCAAATGGACAAATAGGGAAGCATCTGGTCAAGCTGATTCAAGACAATGGGGATCAGGCACGTGCGATGATTCGCAAGGAAGAACAAGCGAATTATTTTAAAGATTTAGGTGCGGAAACGGCCGTTGTTAACTTAGAGGATGAAGTCGATACAATTTCTAATGCAGCAGAGGGTGTGGACGCGGTCGTATTCACAGCTGGTTCCGGTCCGAAAACTGGAAAGGATAAAACCCTGATGATTGATTTGGATGGAGCGGTGAAAACCATTCAAGCGGCAGAACAGGCGAATGTTAAACGTTTTGTCATGATCAGTTCGTTTGATACCAGCCGTGAAGCTATTCAATCAGCCCCTGAATCGTTTGCACCTTATGTCGTAGCGAAACACTATGCAGATGAGTGGCTGTTAAACTCCGATTTAGACTATACCATTATTCATCCAGGACTATTAACGAATGAACCTGGCACCAATCAAGTAAATCTTGGAGCCAATGTGGAACGTGGAGAAGTCCCTCGGGAAGATATTGCGAAAGTAATTTATACCAGCTTGAAAAATGATACAACCATCGGCAAGAGATTCCGCGCAGTAGCTGGACAGACAGCTGTTGAAGAAGCGATACAGTCGGTGTAATAAATAAAAACGTCAGATTTTCTAATCTGTCTAGAAAGACCTGTGCTATGTAAAAGATGGGCACAGGTCTTTCTTTGTTAAATAGCCTTTTAATATGGGAGCAATTAATATCAGCTTGAGGTAATAAAAAAATAAAGAGGGCATAATGGTATCATTTCATTTCAATTTAAATAATTAGAATTATAAAAATCAATATTGTATAAGAAGAGAGGAATTTATAATGAATGCTTTAATCAAAAAAGTCTTTGAACAAGTAAAAACAGAAAATCTAATTCTTCGAAAGCCATCAGAAGCAGATGCTTATGCTGTCCTTGAGATTGAAGGAGATCCTAAAACAAATACATACCGGCCTTCCGGACCAATGAAAAACATGGATGAAGCTCTGGAAAAGATAGAGCTTTGGAATAAGGACTGGATAACACATGGCTGTGGTTATTGGATGATTTCTGAGCATAAGGGCTCGGATGTAGTAGGAATTGGAGGCGTAAGAAATATAAATTGGCAAGGGCGCGAAGTGTTAAACTTGTACTATAGATTTTCACCAAAGGTTTGGGGAAGAGGATATGCTGCGGAGGTAGCCAGATATTCTGTGTATTTAGCTCGTGAACACCTTTCTGAATTACCAATCATATCGAGAGTTCGTCCATCTAATATACCTTCGTTAAGGGTTGCGGAAAAAAGTGGGCTGCTGCGTCACCCAAGTTTAGATAGTGCGGAGCATATTGTATTTACTTCAGGATGGGATTGAATGTTGAAAAATATATTCAAATAAACTGGGAGGTATTAAGGATATTGAGATTTCTTAGAATGTATTTTCCCAGCTAATCACAACAACCTCTATGGATATGTTAACATGAAAGAACAGAATATATAAAATTCTTACAATTAACTCGTATTGAAATAGAGAAGGGGATTAATAGATGATGGGAAATATCGGAATACCAGGGATGATTATTACGGTGATAGCTGTTGTCCTTGTTATTTATCTGATTAGAAGACTGTTAAAAAGATAGAGGGGAACGCTTTATTAAATAAGCTTTCTCTTGATGTTACCAGATAAATGCGCGGAATAATAATTAATCTGCAAATCGATATGCTGAATAATTATTCTTGTTAATTAAGCTGATAAAAAAATAATATATAAATTGAAGTAAGAAATTACACTTTATTTTTCTTATAAAAATGACGAAATAATGATTGAAAACAGTAACTAGCGGAAGAAAAACACGTAGACTCCTGGAGCGACCGAGCATAGGTCGTGATATATAGCGGGTGGGATTCCCGCCGAGAAAGAACTAGCCATTCACTCGTAGCGAGTCTTGGAGGGTTTGTGGT
>NZ_JBHSFT010000007.1:0-237013 GCF_042654105.1 Oceanobacillus aidingensis
CTTCTAGCGTATGTTTGGTTATTCTTTTAGACATTAAAAATACTCCCTTCCTAGTAGGAGAGAATTTTTATTATTTCTCTGTCTACTATAAAGGGAGCATATCAGAGAGTACGCTGCTTTTCCTTTATAAAGTCGACGGTATATTTTATCGCAGTGGGGGATGAAAAGAAAACCCCGCTGATTGCAGTTTCACTTTATATGAAAAAAGAGAGTATAAACCTGCATATATAAAAAACAATGGGAAGGATTGAAATAAAGAGGCCGACTCTTTTAATTTTAAATAAATAGTATAAAATTGCTCCCAAACCCCAGACAGCAATGAGTAAAAAGAAATTCAGGCCAAAATAATCATTATCTCCCTCAGCAATAGCTCTCCCCATGAAAAAGAAAGATAAGATGGTGGTGATAAATCCCGTTATGATGAAATAGAGCAGAAAGGAGCGATTGTTGCTTCCTTGTAATTTATTTTCTGAAGTAGACTTCATGTGAAATCCTCTCCTATTCAAGTGATTCGTTATAACTTTGTCCAAGAAGTTAAATGTTTTCCTATTTTTATTGTATACCCTCTAATTATTCTCTGTAAATTGATTGCATTTCATTCAAGATGATACTTGCTCAAGATGAAGCTGATAGAACCCTTACTATTTGTAGGAATATTTGTGAAGTGTTACGGTGAAACGATAGGAATCATTTTATGGAGGCATCCAAATGAGTGGTAAACTAGATGGGAAAATTGCTATTGTAACTGGTGGAACCGGCGGAATTGTTAAAGCGACTGTAGAATTATTTTTAGAAGAAGGGGCTTTTGCATAATCAGGGTAACCGATTGTGTAGCAGTTCCTTCTTAATTCATGAAAATTTAATAGTTGGTGATTTAAAAAGAATAGGTGTAAATAGAGTTGGAGTTTACAGTCTTAAAATTAAATTTTTATTCATTTACATTAACTATTGGGAAATTCATGAAAAAAGCTAATCAGTAACTTTATTTTTTATAAATGTATAAATTATTCCTATAATAGAAATTAAAACTATAGCAATAATCCCGGTCGTTACTGTGTCTTGAAGAGCAAGCGCCAGGTCAGTCAACCAATGATAGATGAGAAGTAATGTAAATCCTATGATTGCACCGCATAATATTTTTGCAAGCGTCCTTAAATAGGCGATACATGTTCCCTCTTTAAATTAATCCTTTTTATTTACTTCCCTTTATTAATATATACAAACCCAATCAAAAGAAGTATTTAAGATTATTTTCTTCTTTTGATGTTATACATATTTAAAGCACTACGGTTATGCCCCATGGCTTTAAAGTTTTTAATCAAACCATCCTGCTTCCATATCCAGACCGTCTTCATTACTGTCGATGCTTTCTTCATAAATGACTTCATCCATTGTCATGTTTGAAGTGTAGTAAAAGAAATAATAAACGGCGCCGATGATTCCAATTAAAATGACAGCGGATAGAGTTATCTTTATACTTTTTCCCACTATATACCTCCTTTTATATAAAAGTACCCCGCATCTTTCCTTTTTCAAACATGAAAAAAGACTGAGGAAATCCCAGTCAGATAGAAAAATACCCCCTTTTCCATAAAACTCAAAAAGGCTTGGTAATCATCAATGCAATAATAATTAAAAACAGCGTATTGATAAGATGCTCATAGAAAAATAGCCGTTTAGACAAAATGAAGTATTCTGCTGGAATGTCTTCTCCTTTATGCTCCTTCAACAATGCCTTAATCGGCTTAGAGCTGGAAACTAATACCGTCGGACCAGACACGAGAGCAAGTAAAAAAAGAATGAGGCTGATCCAAAACCATCCTTGCTGAAAGAGGTATGTATTTAAAAACCCCATCCATAATCCGGTAACGAGTAACAAGGTACCGCCAATCATGACGAATTGATGCAATTTGTTACGGAGGGCATACGCATGCCGCAGTTCTGTCATGTTAGAAGCCTTTTTAGCAATTGGCGTCATCACAAAACCAGGTCCCATCCCTAAAATGGCAGAAAAGATATGTATAAATACGAGTATTTCATAAAATGTCATACTGTCCGTCACCTCCAAATACAAACAGCATGCCATCCTTTATGGCAACAGGTACGCCATTTCTAGACAGCATGCTTTTGAAGTGTTTTTTGTTTCAGGATAAATCCTGTAAAGTAGGCTCCAATCAGTGCAAGCAGGATTTTTACGGCAACGAGTGGAACAACAAAAACGATGGTAAAGGATAAGGATAACCATAAAACCGATACAGCAGTGATTTTTACTTTTAATGGGATGCCTTTTCCTGCACGGTAATTTTTGATATAAGAGCCAAAATATTTATTTTCAAGCAGCCAATGATATAATCTTTCTGAGCTTTTCGCGTAACATGCTGCAGATAATAATAAAAATGGTGTCGTAGGTAATAGGGGTAAAATTATACCGATGATACCCAGTCCCAGTGATAAGGATCCGCAGCTGACAAAAAATGCTTTTTTCATCATAACACCTACTTCAGCTTTAAATGAAATGCTGCCAAGAAAAGCAGCCAATACGTTTTTTCATAAGAGATTACTTCTATTTTACAATATAATTCCTGCCTGTGAAGGAAAATAAAATGACTAATTTGTGTAGATTCTAGAGGACTCTGGGAAATGTGAAGTAACTGCAAAAAAAGGACTTACCAATCGGCAAATCCTTCAAAGCAGCAATTATAAAACCAGCTGATTTTCCTTCTCTTCAATCAATTCCACAATTTCATTCTTCTCATTCATCACAGCCACTTTAGGTGTATGTGTTTTTACTTCATCCTGATCTAACTGCACATAAGAGATAATAATAATCACATCATCAATCTGTACGAGCCGGGCTGCTGCACCGTTCAAGCAGATTTTTCCGCTCCCGCGTTCGCCGGCAATGACATAGGTCTCCAAGCGTGCCCCATTGTTATTGTTTACAATAGCCACTTTTTCATTTGGCAGGATATCAACAGCATCTAAAATGTCGGCATCAATCGTGATGCTGCCGACATAATTTAAGTTGGCTTCGGTCACGCGTGCGCGGTGAATCTTGCCATTCATCATTGTTCTAATCATGGTTGTCTCCTTTTAAAATAATGTTATCAATCAATCTGGCTTTGGAAAATTTCACAGCCAGGGATATAAAAATCTGACCGGTGATTTGCGGCTGCTCCACTAACTCCGGGTAACTGTAGACAGCAATATCCTCTACATTCCCAGAAGTGTTTTTGGTTAGATGGGCTTGGATGGTATTAATCAAAACCGCGCTGTTTCTTTCGCCGGTGTCATACAATTCTTTTGCTTTGATTAAGCTTTGGTATAAGTGAACGGCCTCTTTTCGTTCCTGTTCGGTTAAATAGACATTGCGGGAGCTTTTGGCAAGACCGTCTGCTTCCCGTATCGTATCAATACCGATAACTTCGATGGGGTGATTAAAGTCGGCAACCATTTTTTCAATAATGGCAAGCTGCTGGGCATCCTTTTTACCAAAATAAGCGAAATCGGGACGAATGATATTGAACAGCTTATTGACGACCGTTACAACGCCGTCGAAATGTCCTGGACGATTTGCTCCTTCCAGCACTTCAGCCATGCGGTTTACCTTTAAGGAAATAGCCAGCGGGTCCGGATACATCTCCTCTACACTTGGATAAAATACATAATCAACACTAAGCGGTTCTAGTTTTGCCTGGTCACTCTCGATATCTCTGGGATAGGCATCAAAATCTTCATTCGGGCCAAATTGAAGCGGGTTTACAAATACACTGACGACGGTGACATCATTGTTTTTCAACGAGGTTTTTACCATCGTTAAATGGCCATCATGTAGGGCGCCCATTGTAGGTACCAGACCGATTTGCTTTTGTTCTTTTTTTAATGTTCGTATGATAGCGTTCATTTCTTGTATTGTTGTAATTCGTTGCGTCATGCGTCTACCTCATCCATAATTTGTTTCTTATACGTAAATTCAGGGGAAGGGAACAATCCTGCTTTTACTTCTTCATGATAAGCTTTTAATGCATCTACACCTGTTGTAAAGTCTCCATAACGCTTCACAAATTTTGGTTTGCGGTCGACGCCATAGTTTAACACATCATGATAAACAAGGACCTGTCCATCTGTATCTGCCCCGGCGCCAATGCCGATAACTGGAATGGATAACGTTTTTGTGATGGTCGCTGCCAGGTCACTTGGGATAGCTTCTAATACCAGCATCACGGCTCCGCTTTGTTCCATCAGCTTGGCATCTGCAATAAGCTCCTCAGCTGCTTCTTTGGATGCTGCCTGAAGCTTATAGCCGGTGATACCGAAGCTCTGCGGCGTCAGTCCGAGATGAGCAACGACCGGGATGCCGCTTTGGGTGCATCTTTTGATTAAGGGAGCAGTATGAGCTCCTTCCATTTTCAATGCATTCGCATTTGTTTCTTGATATAATTCCACTGCATTTTCCATATCTGTTTTATCATCTACACCAACTGTTCCAAAGGGCATATCTACGACCATAAAGGTATCTCTTGCGCCTCTGCGTACGGCTTTCGCGTGGTGTTTCATGTCCTGCATCGTCACCTGGACGGTGCTTTCATAGCCAAGGACGGTCATGCCGAGAGAGTCTCCGACAAGAATCGTCTCTATTCCAGCCTGCTCTGCCTGCTTCGCGCTTGGGTAGTCGTACGCTGTAAGCATTGTCATTTTTTCTCCGTTACTTTTCATGTTCATGAAATCATGAAGGAATTTCACTTCTAAATCACCTACTATTTTTATTGTTCTTCTTATTATAAAATTATCTGTATAGATTCACAATGGCAAGTTATTAGCTTGAGGAAAAGGTGGAGGATTAAAAATGGATACATTTGGAGTTATTGGTCCAGGTGCCGTTGGTTCTGTTATCGGGGAATCATTACATACCAGCGGCTATCAGGTGACTTTTTTGGGCAGGAAAGCAGGGGAAGTTTATATAGAAAGAGCGTCCGCATCGGAAACGGCTGCTTTTCCTGTCGAAGCTATTTCTGAAGCGGAGACAGTGTTTGACTATTTATTTATCACTGTGAAAGGAACACAGCTGGAGGGGTTTATGCCTTATTTAGATAAGCTGACGCATGAAAATACAGTCTGTATTCTTTGTCAAAATGGTTATGGACAGTTAGATAAATTTCACATCCCCAATGCATACCAGGCGGTTGTCTATATTAGCGGACAGAAGAAAGAGCAGGTTGTTACGCATTTTCGTGACAGAATCTTGATTTTACCGGAAAATCCAGTGACGAAAAAATTAAAAGAGGTGATTGCCGCAAGTGACCTCGACATCCGATTAAGCCCGGATTATCGTTATGAGGTTTGGTATAAGCTCCTCGTGAATCTCGCAATCAACTCTGTTACTGCACTAAGCAGAAATACAGCGCTTATTTTAGAAGAGGAAAAAATACAGCTCTTATGTAAACGATTGATCCAGGAAGGCGTAGCTATTGCTGTGGCAGAGGGGATCCATTTTCAAGAGGGAATTACAGAGGAAATCATGCGCATCTATGCCGGATACCCGCCGTATATGGGGACAAGTATGTACTATGATATTATAGCCGGAAAAACAATGGAGACAGCTTATATACAAGGGTATTTATATGAAAAAAGTCAAACGTACGGCTTGGATACACCCTGTTTAGATGCAGTATACAGTTTATTGCTGGCAAGTGAGATGAGGGGGTAAAATGAATCAATATATTAACCAAAATATGGTAACGTGATTTTTTTGCCATACGTAGGTTTTGGAATTTTTCTTCTGTGGAATTACATAGACGTGAACGCAAACGCCATCTTAATAAATATATTTCTAATCAAAAAGTAACAGAGAGGAGAAATTAAAATGGACGTGCCGAAACGGCAGAAGAAAAAAAGCTTCGTTGAGAAGAAAATTGTTATCCCTTCTATCGTAATTATAGCGATTATCAGTGCCTTATTTGCAATGTACACGAGCGAGTCCATGGAATTATTGGATAATATTTTTAATACATTAGTGGATACCTTTAAGTGGGGGTATTTATGGTACGCCTTTCTCATTGTGATAGCTGCATTGTTATTTTCATTTTCTAAGTATGGAAAAGTAGTTTTAGGTGATCCGGCACAGAAACCGAGATACAGCTTATTTGAATATGCATCTATTTTAATTGCCATGGGTCTTGGTTCAACCGTTATGCGGACAGGTTTGACGCAATGGAGCGAGGTTGCGAATGATCCGCCGTTTGGTCTGGATGCGGGATCGATGGAAGCGATTCTTGCCGGGAATTCCTACAGTATGTTTTTATGGACCTTCCAGACCTTTGCCGTCTTTGTGATGGTAGCCCCGGCAATGGGGTATCTGCTGTATGTCCGGAAGAAACCGAGAATGCGTATTTCAGAAGCGTGCCGCGTGATATTCGGTGACAAATTTACAGACGGAATTGGCGGTATTGTCCTTGACGTTCTTTTCTTAGTCAGTATTTTGGCCGGAGGTGCAGTGACCTTAGGTCTTGGTACACCGATTGTTACGTATAACCTGGCAGAACTATTGAATATCGACGTCACCTTTCCTTTTACTCTTATTGTTACATTGGTATGGGTCTTGGGCTTCTCCATCAGTGCTTATGTCGGGATTGATAAAGGCATCAAACGATTAAGCACATGGAATATGTATCTGGCAGGAGCTTTTGCTGTCCTGATTATTGTCATTGGACCGGGAATCTTTATCATGAATTTCTTTTCAGATTCCTTACGCTATTTAATCTCTAATTATATGAATTTTTCACTATATACGAATTCGCTGGATTTAGAAGGCGGGACACATATTGAGAGTCATACTGTTTTCTGGTTTGCTTATAATGCAACCTGGGCTATGCTTCACGGTGTATTTGCAGCGATTGTGTCGAAAGGCAGAACGATAAAAGAAATGATTTTGACATATCTGATGGCGCCTATGCTGTTATCTTGGCTTGCAACAGGAGTTCTCGGCGGATTAAGTGTTCACAGACAAGTGACAGATACCTTGCCAGTGCTGGATATTGTGCAGAATCAAGGAATTGAGGCATCGATTCCGGCTGTCTTAAGTTCGCTGCCGATTTCAGCGATTGTTCTGATTCTTTTTACGGTTATCGCGACGATATTCCTGATTACTACATTAGATTCAACAACCTATACCGTAGCAACCTATATGTCTAATCAGGATATGTCAAAGTCTACACCGTATAAATCATTACGAATCTTAGTAGCAGTGCTGATTACGGTTCTTGCTTTGACGCTGATGAGTGTAGGCGGCTTATCTCCGCTGGAAGTGCTTTCGGGACTGATGGGAATACCGATTATTATTATTCAGATTCTGACAGTCTTTGCAGCAAAGAAAATGATGGACGAGGACCGCGCCTGGGTGAAAAATGTCCGGAAAGCAAGGTATTCTTCCACCCATCAAAAGGATTAACCACCAAGGAGAAAATGTACGAATCGGCTCTTCAAAAAAATATTATCTTT
Organism: Oceanobacillus aidingensis; assembly: GCF_042654105.1. Taxonomy (NCBI): domain Bacteria; kingdom Bacillati; phylum Bacillota; class Bacilli; order Caryophanales; family Bacillaceae; genus Oceanobacillus; species Oceanobacillus aidingensis. The sequence goes on from NZ_JBHSFT010000007.1 coordinate 7,498, forward strand.
TGTTCAGTCATGGTATGCTAGGTGGTAAAGAGCTTGGGTACGTTGGTTGCTCTTGAAACTTTAGTCGAAGAGGAGTTTATCTATGAAAAAGAAAGTTTATTTAAATCATGACGGTGGAGTAGATGATTTAATTTCCTTGTTTCTATTATTACAGATGGAAGATGTGGAGCTGGCTGGCGTTGGCGTTATTCCGGCTGACTGCTATTTAGAGCCTGCTGTATATGCAAGCCGTAAAATTATTGACCGTTTTGGAAAAGGACAGAATGTAGAAGTGGCTGCATCCACTTCCCGCGGCAAAAATCCCTTTCCTAAAGACTGGCGCATGCATGCATTCTTTGTAGATGCCCTGCCTCTATTAAACGAGTCTGGAAAGATAGAAGCAAAGCTTGCGGAAGAAGCGGCACACGAGCATTTGGTGAATGTGCTTCGTAAAAGTGATGAAAAAGTAACGCTTGTGTTTGTCGGCCCATTGACCGATTTAGCAAGAGCTTTGGAAATCGCTCCAGATATCGAAGAAAAAATTGAGAAGCTTGTCTGGATGGGCGGAACATTCTTAGAAAATGGAAATGTGGAAGAGCCGGAGCATGATGGAACTGCCGAATGGAATGCCTTCTGGGATCCAGAGGCTGTGAAAAAGGTATGGGACAGCTCGATTGAGATTGACTTAATTGCTTTGGAAAGCACGAATATGGTTCCGCTGACGACCGATGTCAGAGATAATTGGGCTGCTGAACGCCGGGATATCGGGATTGATTTCCTTGGACAGTGCTATGCAATGGTACCACCGCTCGTGCATTTTCAAACAAATTCAACTTACTTCCTGTGGGATGTTCTGACGACTGCAACGATTGGAAAACCGGATCTGGTGAAGAAAAAAGAAGTGAAGAGTATTGTTCACCCGAACGGAGCCAGTCAGGGAAAAACAGAAATTTCAGAGGCTGGACGCCCTGTTCAGTTTGTTTATGAAGTGGACCGGGATGCGTTCTTTGATTATATTACAGCATTAGCCAGACAGGAGAAATAAGATGAGAAAAATCATTATTGATACTGATACAGCCGGGGATGACACGATTGCCCTTTTGACCGCAATGCATCATTTTAAAGTGGAGGGTGTAACGATAACCGGCGGAAATGTGGAGTTTAATCAAGAGGTGGAAAATGCGCTGTATACGATTCAGGTCGCTAATCCGGAAGAGAAGGTTCCTGTCTATAAAGGTCTGGAACGGCCGTTGCTTGCAACAGGGCAGGAAAAGCACCGGACTGTAGAAGACGTTCATGGCGATGATGGCATGGGCGGTGCGCATTTTCCAAAGGCAGCACAGCGTCCGGAGGAAGGACATGCGGTTGATTTTATCATTGAGAAAGTAAAAGAATATCCGGGAGAAGTGAGTTTATTAGCGATTGCGCCGCTAACGAATATTGCAATGGCCATCAAGAAGGACCCTTCGATTATCAAGGATATTCCGCATATTTATATCATGGGCGGTACGAATAATACATTAGGGAATATCACACCGGCAGCGGAGTATAATTTCTATGTGGATCCGGAAGCGGCAAGACTTGTCCTGCATTCAGGCATTCCGATTACAATGGTTGGCTGGGATATGTGTATCGATTATTCCATCATGGATGACGAGGACCATGCGGAAATTGCCGGTCTGGAAACAGCTGGTTCCCAATTTTTTATAGATATTAATCAAGTGGTGATGCAGTTTAATAAATCTGTACACCGGCTGAATGGGACAACGCATCCGGATACATTGTTAGTGGCGATTGCGGCAGATGAGCGTATTATGACGGAAGCGCATGATTATTATGTAGATGTCGAAACAAAGGGTGAGCTTACCAGAGGTTACAGTCTGGTGGATATCAATAACCGTATGGAGAAAGCGCCCAATGTCCGTGTTTGTGAAGCAGTGGATCGTGAACGATTTAAGAAGAATTTGTTAAATGTTTTAGGGACGATTAAGTAGATAAGTAATGAAAAAGCCACGTCTTTCAGGAGAGAGACGTGGCTTTTTCATTACAGTAAAAACGATGTACAAGGGCGGTTAATTAAAAATTAAAAAATAGATCAGTACTCCCAGTGAGAAGCCCAAAATAAGCCGGATAGCTCTTTTCATAATCATTCTCCTCGCTCTGATGTATGTTCTTACTATCATTGTACTAAAGAGAGAAGATGATGCAAGGCTGGTAATGGTTTGGATCAGGATTTTTAATTATTAGATAGCAACCAAAGATCCGTCTGTAAAAGTTTTCATTCTTCCTGTGATAAATCCTCTTATTTCTGCAAAAATTATTTTGAGAAAAACAAACAAAATCCATTTTAATGAAAACGCCTACAGTATAAATTTCCTCCCTTATAGGAAATTTACCTAATATAGCGACTACTAAAATTATATTATAAATTAGATGTATAGGAAGGTTGGGATTAAGGTGAGTAAGAAGCACAATCAATTAATTAACTTTCTATCAACTCAGGAACAAGAGTATATACCAGCTGTGAAAATCGCTGAAGCTATTGGAGTAACAGATCGAACGATTCGAAATTATATCAAGGAGATAAATGAAAAATTTAATCAAATTTCTATTGTTTCTTCCCCGGAAGGCTATAAGCTTCAAACGGATGATATAAACATGTTGACAGTTAATGAAACTGATTTGGAAGAGACGTTGCTGGATTTTGAAATTATCCAATTTCTAATGAATAGAGATGATTATACTACTTATGATGAAATTGCGGATAAATTCTTCTATTCACCCCAAACAATTCGAAGCAGAATTCAGAAATTAACAATAGATATGGATAAGCTGGGAATTGATGTTGCAATAGATACAAAAGTATTTAAAGGTATTGTGTTGGTCGGCACAGAAATACAAAAACGTGTTTTATTGGAAAAACTTTTCACTTCTATTTCTGTAAAGAAGGAGGTCTACAAAGACTTTTTAACACAGAACTTCTGTGATTGGATTCATGAAGATGTTATAGAACGTGTTTTAAACTTAGTAGAAGAAATTAATATAAAATTTGATTTAAACTTAGAGTTTTTGATGTATAAAAAGATCTCCGTTCAATTGATTATTATGATTTCACGAATAGAACGCGGCAACCATGCTGCTATTGAATTAAGTGAGGAAACAGAGTTTAAAGAATTCAAAGAATTTGAAGTGGCAAGAGCTTTTTGTAACGGTATTCTCAAATATGCCATCGCTTCAGAAAATGAATGCATTTATTTAACAAATTATTTAATGTCGCTACACTTAGACTTGGAAGAGCCTAGGATAGAGAACAAAGACCTGCATACTGTAAAAAAGATTGAAAAGATATTATTCAATATAGAGCAGGTTTACCAAGTACCAACCTATTCTCAAAAGAAGTTTAAAACTAATATTTTAAATCATATTTACCGAATTATTTATCCGGTATCACATAACCTGCTTATCTATAATCCGTTTGTGAAGGAAACAAAATCAGAGTATTTTTTCTCATTTAGCATCGCTTCGAATATTGCATTGGAGATTGAAAAAGAATTCAATGTTGAAATTCATGATAGTGAAATAGCCTATTTAGCTTATCATATTCAAAATATTTTCGAATCTCAAGATAAGAAAAGAATAAAGACAATTATTTTATACAACAGAAATTACGAGCGTACAAAACTTCTTTCATCAAAAATAGCAACTTATTTTAACGAATTGGAAATCTATAAAATAGAGAAATGTACTCAAGACTATGCTTTTAATGAGAACTGTTTGTATATCGGCATCGATTTAGCATTTACTCCAAAAACTGAAAAGGAAGTTATTATGGTTCAAAACGGGCTTCAAAATGGAGAGATAAAAAAGATTCGATTTTTTCTTGAATCTCAAAATTCTATTATAGAACGTGCCAATATATATTGGATAGACGAAAATAATCTAGATCAAGTGATTCAAAAACTGCTTAAAAGCAATCAGCGAGAAGATTTTATTGAAGCTGTTATGAAAAGAGAAAAAATGTCTTATACATCTATGGGTAATTTAGTAGCTATTCCGCATCCTTATTTTGAGATACAGGAATATAAAGAGGAGGTAATCATTGGTATAAATCAGAAAGCAATTGAATGGGGAAGCGAATTTGTTCAGTTAATTATTATTTATTTACCTTCTAATGATGTAGAAAGAAATGAATATATATTTACGGAGTTCTTTCAGAAAACGAAAAACATAACTGATGTTAAGAAGCTTGTTCAAATGAAGACAAAAGAGGAATTCGTAAATTGTTGGAATCAAATTTAAAAAACTTGGAGTGATGAAAATGTTATTAAATATGAAAAATTTATTAAAAACAGCTTATGAAAATCAATTTGCAGTAGGATCTTATAATGTAGCTAATAGTGAGTTTGTAAGAGTAGTGATAAAAGCAGCTGAGGAAAAAAAGGCACCTGCTATCATACAAATTCATCCTAACGAAATAGAATTGCTAGGAGATGAATTTACTGCTTATGTTAGGGAGGTTTGTCAGCGCACCTCTATACCGATAGCTATTCATTTAGATCACGGCGCTTCCGTTCAAGATGTGATGCGAGCTATTAGAAATGGCTTTACCTCTGTGATGATAGACGCTTCTCATGCTTCTTTTGAGGATAATATAGCGATTACAAAAGAAGTGGTGCAGTTGGCACATGCTGTGGATGTATCCGTGGAGGCTGAATTAGGAACAATTGGATCCAATGATAATAGTTCAGAGGGTGGAGCAGATGAAATCTTGTATACCGATCCTCAGGATGCAAAAACATTTGTCGAGGAAACAGGAGTTGACACGTTAGCTGTGGCTATTGGAACTTCTCATGGGCAATATAAACATGCTGGAAAACCAGAATTAAAATTAGAATTGCTAAAAGAAATTTATCAGCAAGTAGCAATTCCTTTGGTTCTTCATGGGGGAAGTGACAATAAAGATGAAGAAATCTCTCAGACGTATTTACATGGTGTTTCAAAAATCAATCTTTCAACAGATATGAAAAATGCTTTTTTCCAAGAAATGCGCAACTTCTTAACTAGTAATCAAGGTGCTTATGAACCAGATGTGATTATGCCGGGCGCTCGTAGTGCAGCAAAAGAAGTTGTAAAGAAAAAAATGGATTTATTTAATTCTACAAATCATGCGAACCTTTATTATAAATAAATAGTAGAGCGAGGGAGAGTAATGAAATTTATTGATATTCTCACGAAAGATAATATCATTTTAAATATAAATGGGAAAAATCAAAATGAAGTAATTGATGAATTGGTAGGAAGATTGGCTGACAATAACCTTACTAGTAATCCAGAAGAATTTAAACAGGCAATCTATAAAAGAGAAGGAGAAATATCTACAGCTGTTGGATACAGTGTCGCAATTCCTCATGCTAAAAGCAAAACAATTTCAAAGCCTGCTATTATATTTGGTAGAACACTAGAAGGGATAGATTACGGAGGTCAGCATACGAATCTTATATTTATGATTGCTGCACCTGAAAATGCTTCTGATGATCATCTTGAATTGTTATCAAGGCTATCCACTTTCTTGATGGATGAAACCTTTCGGGCGAAGTTGCTGGTTGCAATATCTACAGAGGAAATCATTCAAGTTATAACAGAATATGAACAACAAAAAAAGAGCGAAAATATAGATAAAAATGATAGCGATAAATATTTAATCGGGATTACGGGATGTATGACGGGCATTGCACATACGTATATGGCAGCAGAAGCGTTAAAAGAAGCAGCCCGAAAAAGAGGAATGAAAGCGAAAATACAGACGAATGGTGCCAATGGACCTGAAAATAGATTAACTTTGAAGGATGTTCAAGATGCAGATGCTATTGTATTGGCGCATGATGTGAATGTGGATACTTCTATATTTAAAGAAAAGAAGTATGTAGATGCGACTGTAAAAAAAGCTATTAACCATGCAGATGAGTTAATTGATCAAGCGCTGTCATATAATATAAAAGAAATGCGTGAAAATGATGCAGAAGTTGTACAAGAAAAGGCAGAAGATTCTGGTGATAAGGGTGGATTACAATTTTATAAGCATATTATGAGCGGCGTTTCCTACATGATTCCATTCGTTGTTGTTGGCGGAATATTTATAGCTATATCCTTTATGTTTGGAATTTATGCCGCAGATCCGGATAGTGAACAGTATAATGTTATTGCACATTTCTTTAGCCAAGTTGGAGGAGAAGCAGCCTTTGCATTAATGGTTCCAATTTTAGCGGGATTTATAGGCTATAGTATTGCTGGTAAGCTGGGATTAGCACCTGCAATGATTGGTGGAATGATGGCAAATATAGGGGAGGCAGGATTCCTTGGAGGAATGATTGCCGGTTTTGTAGGAGGTTTCGCTGCAAAATTAATTGCTAAGTCTATGAGGAAAATACCAAAGTCATTTCAAGGGTTAATATCTATATTAGTTGTGCCTTTATTAAGTACATTAATTGTCGGAGCTTTTATGTTTTTCGTTTTAAATACACCGATGTCAGCATTAAATGAATTTTTAGAGGGTTGGTTAAGAGGATTGACTGGAGTTAATGCTGCAATTTTAGGAGCATTATTAGCAGGAATGATGGCTTCCGACATGGGAGGGCCTATCAATAAAACAGCATCAGCATTTGGTTTAGCAATGTTTGCAGCAAATATTTTTGAGCCTTCAGCTGCATTAATGGTTGGTGGAATGGTTCCTCCAATTGGAATTGCCCTGGCAACTTCAATTTTTAAGAATAGATTTACTGGTCAAGAGATAGAGGCTGGAAAAGCTAGTTATGTACTTGGAGCCAGTTTTATAACTGAAGGAGCAATACCGTTTGCTGCAGCAGACCCTCTAAGAGTTATACCAGCAAATATCATTGGAGCTGCTATAGGTGGGGGGCTTTGTATGGCATTGGATATCTCTTTAAGAGCACCGCATGGAGGGATTTTTGTAATCCCGATAGCCAGTAATAAACCTCTATTATATATTGGATGTATTCTGTTAGGTTCAATTATTACCTGTTTTATTTTAGGTTTCTTGAAAAAACCTTTATCGGACGAAGACAGGAAAAAAGGGAAAGAAATGAGTTCCATCTTTTAATAGTAAATAGATGAAAAGCTAAGTAACGTTAAATCTAAATGTTACTTAGCTTTTTTAATTTTTAAAATTTCCTTCCATGTTGCAGAGGAGAAATTTGAAAAAGATATTATAAAAAATAAACAGAATTAATAAGGAGGGCACAAGGTTCCTTCTTAAGTTTTAATTAATCTTTTTGAAGAAAATAGTCACCCTATCAAAATAGCAAAAGCACTATATACAAGCAATAAGCCCATAACTATGTTAAAGACCTTCTGATAACGGTCTAAGAAATTGTGAAGAACAGAACCAAACAGGCTCCAGGTAATTGAGCTGCAAATACCGACAATCCCTAAGAAAAGACAGAATAGGATATAGCTGAAATAGGATTGGTAATAGGGCAGCAGAAATGTAGACACAACGGCAATGCCATAGAGAATCGCTTTGGGATTTATAAATTGCATCAGTGTACCAATGATAAACAGATTTTTATCTGCTTTGGCTGAAGATTCCTGCTTGCTTCCTGAACTGGTAAATGTTTTATAAGCTAAATAGAGCATATAGAATACACCCGCGAATTTTAACGGTGTTTCAATAACTGGCAGGACTTCAATAAGTGCTCGATTGAAAAAGCTGCAAAGTAAAGCGATAAGAAAGAAGCCTGCTCCTACCCCTATACAAAAGGATATGGTATTTCTAAATCCGTAGCGGTTTGCGAAAGAGATGGCCATAAAATTATTTGGACCAGGGGTAAAGCTGCTGACAAAAACAAATGTAAGAAAAGGCAAAATAGGCATGGATGAAAAGCTCCTTTAAAAATGAGTCAGAATAAAACTTATTATACATAATTAAAATCAAAAAATACAGGCTTTTATTGCATATTTTGGAAAGGTTCCTCTATGGACTGTTTCTTGAATAAACATAATCAGAGCACGGCTTCTCTTTAAAAATAATAAAAAATAAACAGCCTATTTCTCTGTTTTTCGACCATTCCTTTTTGAACTATGTTATAATGCATAACAACGCATATTTTTGCATGAAAATACATTTGTGATATAATTATTTTTTCAGTATGAGGAGGTTTATCAGCAAATGTCATTAGAGAAAAACTATGAAGCTATCCAAGAAGAGCTGAATCAAATCAGCAATCAATTATATGAGAATCCAGAGCTGGGAGATCAAGAATTTGAATCGATGAAGTTACTGGTTAATTATTTAAAGACGTATGATTTTGAAGTAGAGACAGGCATTGTTGATCGCCCGACTGCTTTTCGCGCAGAGTATACAAGCAGTAAGCCGGGGCCGACCGTTGCTTACTTGGCAGAGTATGATGCGCTGCCTGGCATCGGACATGGCTGCGGGCATAATTTAATTGCTGCGTTTGCTGTAGGAGCTGGTGTCATACTACGTCAGCATATAGAAGAAATTGGCGGGAAGGTCGTTGTCTTAGGCACGCCTGCAGAGGAAACAAGCGGTGCAAAAGTGCCGATGAGCGAGCAGGGGACGTTTGAAGATATTGATGTCGCGATGATGGTGCATGGCGCCGATGTATCCTCTGAAAGCGGTCCGATGCTGGCCATGGATGCCCTTCAGTTTGATTTTACAGGAAAAGCAGCCCATGCAGCGGCATCCCCGGAGCAGGGAATCAATGCTCTTGATGCTGTGATTCAATTATTTAATGGGATAAACGCGCTTCGGGAGCATGTGCCGGATGATGTGCGAATCCATGGCATTATCACGAAAGGCGGAGAAGCAGCAGGCATCGTACCTGCAGAAGCTACAGCACAATTTTATATCCGTGCCAATGAACGGAAGCTGGTGGATGAGCTTGGAGAGAAGGTAAGAAATATTGCGGAAGGAGCTTGCTTGATGACAGGCGCTTCGGTAGAGATTTCCAACTATGAGCTAAGCTACGATAATATGATTACAAACCAAGCGCTGTCAGACACATTTACGAAGCATATGAAGTCGTATAGTGTGAATCCTGTATATCCGGCTGTTCCGGCGACAGGGTCAGCAGATATGGGGAATGTCAGTCAGGTTGTTCCATCGATCCATCCGTTTGCCGGTTTAAATGAGCCGGGTCTTGTTTTTCATACGAAGGAGTTTGCAGAAAAAACAATCACGCCAGATGGGGAAGCAGCAATTCATGATGCAGTACTGGCTTTGGCACATACTGGGTATGATATTATAGTCAACAAAGATTTACTACATGCGATTAAACAAGAATTTGAAAATCGGTAAGGGTAGAATGAGGTAAGGTCTCATTGTAACAGGTAGTTTATTTCTTTAACAAAGTAGTAAACTGCCTGTTTTTTATTTTAAAAACAGGCAAAAGGAGAGGTTACTATGAGCGGAAATGTAAATACGGCGGAGGAGAACTCTCAGAAGCAGAAGAAAAAATGGGAATTTCCGCATGTTTTTGCTCTCATGTTTGGGCTGATTATTATTACAGCGGTAATGACATACTTTATTCCAGCTGGAGAATACGAACGGGAAACAACTGTCGTCAATGGGACTGAAAGAACGGTTGTTATTAATGACACATATCATGAAGCAGAAGGAAGCCCGACTGGATTCTTTGAAGTCTTTCAAACGGTACATAAAGGAATGACGCAAAGCGCAGACATTATTTTCTTTATTTTTATTGTGGGCGGTGCTTTTGGTATTTTAAATGCAACGAAAGCAATCGAAACAGGGCTCGCCAATCTATCAATGAAGATGGCGGATAAAGAAATATATCTGATTCCTGTTATCATGACGCTATTTGCTTTGGGCGGCGGGACGTTTGGGATGTCAGAAGAAACGATTCCATTTATTATGATTTTAGTTCCATTAGCAATGAAATTAGGCTTTGATTCTTTAACTGGAGCGGCTATGGTTATTATCGGCTCTGGCGCAGGTTTTACAGCATCCTTTATGAATCCATTTACAGTCGGGGTAGCACAAGGGATTGCCGAGCTGCCGACATTCTCTGGCATGGGGATACGCTTTGCTATGTGGATTATTTTTGTTGCATTTAGTATAGCTTTTGTTATGATTTATGCGAAAAAAGTAAAGAAAAATCCAGAGAAAAGCTTAATGTACAAGATTGATAAACAAAGAAATTTGGATGATTCTTTAGATGGACAATATAAAAAACTGACAGGCAGACAAGCTGTTATTATTGGATTATTAGTAGCAACGATTATTATTTTGGCTATCGGAGTAATTTATTTTGACTGGTTTATTCTGGAGATTGCTTCGCTGTTCTTAATTATGGGAGTGATTGCCGGTTTTGTCGGCAAGCTGCGTGTGAATCAAATCGCCGAATCCTTTATCAACGGCTGTAAAGAGCTGATTGTCGGAGCGTTAGTTGTCGGTTTTGCTTACGGGATTTTAGTTGTTTTAGAGGAAAGTAATACGATTGATACGATTCTATTTGCGGCATCCAATCTGGTAAGCCAGCTTCCTACGGCTTTTTCTGCGATAGGGATGTATGTATTCCAGAGTATTCTAAACTTCTTAGTGCCATCAGGGAGCGGACAGGCTGCTTTAACCATGCCGATTATGACACCATTATCCGACCTTACCGGGGTAAGCAGACAGACTGCGGTAATGGCCTTCCAATTGGGGGATGGGATATCCAACTCGATTACGCCTACATCGGGAGTATTGATGGCTTCCTTGGCAATTGCTAAAATTCCATGGACTACTTGGTTCCGCTGGATTATTCCATGGGTCCTCCTATCCTATCTTGCCGGCGGGATTATTCTTACCATCGTGCATATGTTTATTTGGACGAGTTAATAAAAAAGGCTATGAGCAGTTAACTAAAATGTCTGCTCATAACCTTTTTTTAATTCTTAAGAAATAGAAGCTTCATAGATAGAATCAACCGCTTTTTTCAATGCTGCATCAAATTCTTCTTGAGATTGATTTGCGTTTAGATCCTGACTTAATGCTCTGGAGAAGCTGGCAATAAGTCCTTTATTGTCTTTTAGCTTCGCATTTGCATCATCTGTAGAATAACCGCCAGATAATGCAACAACCCGGACAACATTCGGGTGATCAATTAATTCTCTATATAAATTATTCTGTGTTGGAATGGATAACTTAAGCATAACCAACTGATCCGAATCAAGCTGGTTTAAATGCTCTAAAATCTCTGCTTTTAAAATTTCTTCGCTGTCTTCTTTAGAAGGACTGTGAATGTCTACTTCCGGTTCAATAATCGGTACCAGTCCGGCAGCAATGATTTGTTTTCCAATTTCAAATTGCTGGTCGACCACTTTTTTAATACCTTCCCGGTTATCCTCTTTAATCACAGAGCGCATTTTTGTACCAAAAATATGACGATCGTTGGCACGCTCTAATGTTTCTTGTAAATTATCGATTGGCTTCATCAGCTGAACGCCGTCTGCTTCTTCTGCAAGGCCTTTGTCGACTTTTAAGAATGGGACAATTCCTTTTTCCTCAGCGAGATAATCGCCGGTGTACTTTCCTTCGATTTTACGGTCCATCGTTTGTTCAAAAAGAATCGCGCCAATAATTTGATCGGCATTAAAGGAAGGTGATGTAATAATTCTTGTCCGCATTTCGTGAACCAGGTCAAACATTTCATCTTCGCCCTGATAGGCGTTTTCCGGGATTCCATAGGCAGCCAAAGCCTTTGGTGTACTTCCTCCACTTTGATCCAGTGCTGCTATAAATCCTTTGTCATTTTTCATTCTTTCTAATTGATTTTGCTGCATCACTTTCACTCCTTTTTTAGTTGAGCCAATAATCGGCTATTAAAAAATAGTCTGAAGTAACTCTCAATTTCTATTGTAGCACTAATTAATGATAGATTATAGTATTTTGCGTGAAAGGAAAGGCATAAGAAGGAGCTTTACGCTATCAAAAATAACATATATTTTTTCTTGAAGGCCAGCAATGGAGTTAAAAATAGACACCTTCCAAGTCTTTTAATAGGATAAAAAGAAAAGAGGTGGTTAAGATGCAGGCTATCACGAAAAAAAGGTTGAAAGCTTATCTAATTGATTTAACCGTATCCACAACAGTTACTTTGGCAACAGAGAGTCTATTGGAAAAGAAAATCAAGAGCCCGGTATTCTTTAATTTAGTCAACCCGACGCTGATTATGTGGTCATTGGAATACGCACAGTTAAAATGCGGCGGGCAGACGCTGGGCCACAGGGCAGCCGGGGTAAAGCTGGAGCGTACAGACGGCGGGGATTTAACTGGAAGTCAGATTATCAAACGGATGGCGTATCGTGATACGGTGGGCACATTCGGATATTGGAAGAATCGGGAAAAGTTTGAAGGAAAGGATGGCAGTCAATTTCCTTATGACCATTCGGCTGGAGTCAAGATGAAGGAAGTATAGTTATTTGAACAAAAAATATAGAGTGAAAGCCCGATAATAAAGCTTGAAATAAGCGGATATTATTGGGTTTTTATTTGAATAAAATACACGTTATCAGCCGATAAGCACACCTTTACTTCTCTTCTCGCATAATATACAATTTATAGTAAATGAAAAGATGAAATTTAAACAATTTTTACATATTTTGAAACGTTACCAATCAGGTTAGCAATAGAGTCATTCTGTGAAATAGCTACCTTGAAAATGGAAGGTGAATCTATGAACATTACCTATCTGCTCTTCTTTCTCTGCATTGTTATTTGCACCCTGATTATTACCTATTGGGCGGCGAGGCAAAGCAAAACGACCAATCAGTTCTATATTGCTGCCGGCAGTTTAACAGGGACGCAAAACGGGATGGCGATTGCAGGAGATTATATCAGTGCTGCTTCCTTTTTGGGTATTGTCGGAACGATTGCGATTAACGGCTTTGATGGCTTTTTGTATGCGATTGGTTTTTTAGTTTCCTATTTAATTGTTTTATTTTTTATTGCGGAGCCGGTACATCGTTTGGGAAAGTATTCATTAGGAGATGTTATTTGCGCACGTTTTCCAAGCTATAAAATGCGGGGGATTATGGCTGTCGGAGCTTTAATTATCTCCATCTTTTATATGATTCCGCAATTAGTGGCCGCCGGGCTGTTGATTCGATTATTGTTAGATATTAATTATTCCGCTTCCGTTCTGATCATCGGAATATTAATGACGATTTATGTTGTTTTCGGTGGAATGTTCGCTACTTCCTGGGTACAAATTGTTAAAACAGTGCTGCTTTTGTCCGGTACATTTTTGTTGGCACTGATTGTATTTTCGCGATTTAACTGGAGTATCCGGAATCTTTTAGAGCAGGTTACACTTGGATCGCCCTTAGGAGATCAATTTTCATTGCCGGGGCATTTATTTAACAATCCATTGGAAACGCTTTCCTTACATCTTGCGTTAATACTGGGCACTGCCGGGCTTCCGCATATTTTAATCCGCTTATTTACTGTCAGAAATACCGTAGAAGTGCGGAAATCTCTTTTAACGGCAAGCTGGATTATTGGTGCATTTTATTTAATTGCACTCGTTTTAGGTCTTGGCGCTGTTGCTTTGGTAGGGTTTGAAGAATTGGTGCTACTCGATCCATTTGGAAATTTAGCTGCGCCATTATTAGCGGAGAGCTTAGGCGGAGATTTTTTAATGGCGTTTATCGCAGCCATTGCGTTTACTACAATTGTTGCTGTGGTAGCTGGTTTGGTTATCTCTGCGACGACTGCGTTCTCTCATGATATTTATTTCCATATCTTAAAAAGAGGAAACACTTCGGAAAAGAAACGTCTACGTGCTGCGCGCTGGACCGCATTTTTTATCGGTCTGCTGTCTACACTGCTTGCACTTGGATTGCGGAATATGAATGTAACGTTTTTGGTTTCGTTAACATTTATCGTGGCAGCTTCCAGCAATCTGCCCGTCCTTTTATTCACGATTTACTGGCGGCGCTTCAATCAAACAGGAGCAATCTCGGGGATGCTCTCAGGGCTGACTGTGTCTCTGATACTCTTATTCTTAGGTCCGCATGTGATGAATCCGGATGGCGGATGGATAGCTGCTGAGGCTGTTGTCCCTCTTTATAATCCAGGGATTATTGCGATTCCTGCCGGATTTTTAGGGGCGTATTTGGGAGCTGTTTTATCACGGAATAAGGAAAATACCGTTCCATTTGCATCCTTCTACCTGCAGGCCCAAACCGGGATAGAAGGAAGGAGAAATCGTTCATGATGGATTTGACAATGGTTTTATTCGAACGTTTAGGTCTATTGTTGGTCATTGCCTTTGTTCTTACACGCATTCCGGGCTTCCGGTCGCTGCTTTACCGCGAATTCAGTTTTAAAATGGCAGGAATTCATGCGTGTGTGTTTGGTATTTTTGGAATTGCCGGAACATTAACAGGTGTCGTTATCGGCAGTGACTTTACGGTAACGCATGCTTTTGTCTGGGAAGTGGAAGCAGACCAGATGGTGGTAAGCTCCAGCTTAGTTGCCATTGTCATGGCGGGGCTGCTAGGGGGCCCGGCGGTTGGTCTGGGAGCAGGAATTATTGCTGGTACGCATTTGTTTTTCCTGGGCGGGATTGGTTTTATGGCTAATAGTCTTGTAAATCCGCTGACCGGTCTGCTTGCTGGATTTACCGCACGGTTTTTCTCGCAGGAGCGTGTTATATCACCGATAAAAGCTTTGTTCATTGGAATATTTCCTCCAATTTTATTGATGCATTTATTGCTTATTTTTGATTCACAGGATCGAACCATGGTAGAGCTGATCAACACGATTGGTTTACCGGTGGTTTTATCCAACAGTATAGCCATTGCTATTTTTACAGCAATGATTGCAATTGTCCTCAGAGAGCAGGAAAATGAAGCTGCCTTTGCAACGAGGCAGGCATTAACGATTGCGGAGGAGGCGTTGCCTTTTTTAAAAGAAGAATCCTTTCAGAAGAAGGCAGAAGGGATTGCTGATTTATTTTATGCGCGTTTGAAATTAGCTGCTGTTACCGTAACAAATGATAAAGAAGTAATGGCGCATAAAGGGCTCGGAGGCGATCATCATCGAATTGGAAATCCGTTAATCACTCAAATTTCACATCAAGCCTTAGAATCCAAAGAGATATTGGTCGCTTATTCCCAAGCAGAAATTCAATGTACGCATAAAAAATGCCCATTAGAGGCTGTGATTATTATTCCAATCTGGGAAGCACAGCAAACGATTGGGCTGATCAAATTATATTTTCGCAAACCCCAGCATATCCGTCCGGTCGAGCTAATGCTGGCGGAGGGTCTCGGTCAATTGATTGCTAATCAATTAAAAACAATCAAAGCAGAACGTCTTGAACTGCATACACGTGATGCAGAATTAAGCAATTTGCAAGCACAAATCAATCCGCATTTTCTATTTAATACCCTGCATATGATAGCTGCCTTATTTCGCAAGGAACCTGAAAAAGCACGGCATATTACAGTGCAATTGGCACATTTTATGCGCTTTAACTTAAAGCTTGTATCAACACAGCTTGTCCCATTGGAAAAGGAAACAGAGCATGTAAAAGCGTATATCGAGATTATCCAGACCCGTTTTACAGGGAGGATGCAAATCCATTTTATACAGCCGGAGGAAATGTCACATCTGCTGATTCCGCCGTCATCGATTCAGCCGCTTGTTGAAAATAGTGTCAGACATGGATTAGAACATGTTTCCGAGGGGGGAAGAGTGGATGTGAAGATGGAGCAGGTCGGCAAATGGATAAAAATAAGTGTCCAGGATAATGGTCAAGGGTTTCCAGATTCAATTTTACTGCAGGCAGGAGAGAAAGTGCTGACAGGGAAGCCGCATGGCGGAACGGGTTTGTATAATGTGAATCAGCGTTTAATCAATCTGCTTGGGGAAGAATCGAGGCTGCATGTGCGGAATTTACCTGGTGGCGGGAGTGAGGTCCATTTTACCATTCCAGCCGTGAACACTAGAAAGGAAGATGATTTATGATGAAAATTCATACGATGATTGCGGAAGATGAGCAATTGGCACGGGAAGAATTGATTTATTTATTGGAAAAGGAAAAAGACGTCAAGCTTCTGCCGAGTGCCGAGACAGGAAAACAGCTGGTTGAATTGTATAAGGAGTATGAACCGGATGTTATTTTTCTGGATGTGCATATGCCAGGCATGCGCGGTGTAGCTGCAGCCAAGAAAATAATGGAGCTTGCCTACATCAGAGCGCCGTTATTTATTTTTACTACGGCATACGAGGATTATGCTGTGGAAGCATTTGAAATAGAGGCAGTAGATTATATGCTGAAGCCATATGATACAGAAAGGTTTCAAATGGCGATGAACCGGCTCCGCAAACGCATGCAGCAATTGAAAAGCAAAGAGGAGGGACCGTCCAACCAAGGGATGACTTCCTCAGCAAAGCTTTTGATCGACAATGATGACCGGACAATCGTTCTGTCTCCGGATGCGATTTATTATGCTATGCCACATAATCGGGTGTTGGAAATTCATACAGAGGACAAAGTGATTTACAGCAGAATGTCATTGCAGGAGCTGGAAAAGAAACTGCAAGGTCATGCTTTTTTCAGAACGCACCGCAGTTATCTGGTTAATTTAAATCATATTCAGGAGATCACACCATGGTTTAATGGCGCGAGCAATATCACATTACGTGATAAAAAGCAGACAACGATTCCCGTCAGCCGGACTGCAAGAAAGCATCTGTTTGAGTTATTTGGCAGCTAGGAAAGGAAAGGCTTTCTTAGCTGCATAAGTGTAGCTAAGGTTTTTTTGAAATGAACCATTCATCACAAGATTCCAACCATTCAATCATTTATTTAAACCGTTGAAGCAAATATACATACGCACATAAGCATCTTCCTTTATAATTTAGAAAGCGTTTACAAAAAGGGATTAAAAAGGATTGAAGGAGGAATGCCAGTCCAAGGAGACAATTGCAGCTGCTGAAGGGATATGAAGAAAAAGGCAGAGAAGCGGTAATTGATTCAGATAGAAAGAAGCTGGTTAACGACTTAAAGGTGATAAAAGGTTTTTTGGCAGTTAAGAAAGTGTATACTTCCTGCATAAGTGCAACTAAGTTTTCTTTAACAGAGGGGCAGCGGTCAGAAAACCTTTTTTTCCGATTTTCGAGGAGGATGCAGATGGGTGCAGAAAAAGAATATAAGCAGAACCCTGCAAAAGAGATTGACTACGTGCAAGTAACAGAAAGCAAGTCTTTTAAAAAGCTGATGCACGATCGAAAAAAATTTATTGTGCCATTAACAATCTTTTTCCTGGTATTTTATTTCTTACTTCCGGTTTTGACTTCGTATACCACATTTTTAAATACGCCGGCGATTGGCGATATTTCTTGGGTGTGGCTGTTTGCATTAGCCCAATTTATCATGACATGGGTATTATGTACGGTTTATGTAAAAAAAGCAGCTGTTTTTGATAAACAGGCAGATGAAATTATAAAAGAAATGGAAGAAGGAGGGGAAGGACGATGAGTGCGACGGTTGTTATCCTCTTCTTGGCAATTGTTATATTAACACTTGTGATCACGTTCTTTGCTGCAAGAAAGACGCAGACAGCAGGAGATTTTTATACTGCCGGCGGAGGACTTACAGGAATGCAGAATGGACTGGCGATTGCCGGTGATTATTTATCTGCAGCCTCTTTTTTAGGGATTGCAGGTGCTATTGCTTTATATGGATTTGATGGATTTTTCTACAGCATCGGGTTTTTGATTGCATATTTAGTGGTTCTCTTCCTTGTAGCCGAACCGCTGCGTAACCTCGGCAAGTTTACACTGGCTGATATGATTAATTCCCGTTTTAACGCCAGTAAGGTTCGGGGAGCAGCGGCGCTGAATACGATAACAATCAGCACCTTTTATATGATAGCCCAGCTTGTAGGAGCTGGAGCTTTGATTCAGCTATTATTTGGTATTCCATATTGGGCGGCAGTACTGATTGTTGGTGTGATGATGACGATTTACGTTTTATTCGGCGGGATGATTGCTACAAGCTGGGTACAAATTGTCAAAGCAGTTCTGCTGATGGCCGGGATGGTCGTTATGACGTTTCTTGTCCTGTTAAAATTTAATTTTAATATCGGGCAAATGTTTACGGATGTGAAGTCTGTAACAGCGCATGGAGAAGCATACTTAATGCCGGGATTGCAATATACAGAACCGCTCAGTACGATATCGCTTATGCTGGCGTTAGTACTTGGAACTGCGGGGCTGCCTCATATTTTAATGCGGTTTTTTACTGTGCGGGATGCGCCGACGGCTAGAAGCTCTGTTGTTATCGCAACATGGGTTATCGGCATCTTCTATGTGTTGACATTATTCTTAGGCTTCGGAGCAGCAGCATTCGTTGGATATGAAAACATATTAGCTGCAAATCCGGGAGGAAATATGGCTGCCCCATTGCTTGCTCAAGTGATTGGAGGGGACATCCTGTTTGCCTTTATCTCAGCAGTTGCATTCGCAACGATTTTAGCGGTAGTAGCTGGACTTGTTCTTTCAGGAGCTTCCGCATTTGCACATGATTTATACGGACAGATTATTAAAAAGGGAAAGGCAACAGAAAGAGAGCAGGTGAGAGCCGCCCGTTACGCATCCTTGGCTGTATCTGTTCTGTCCATTGTTTTAGCTCTATTTGCTCAATATTTAAATGTGGCTTTTCTTGTCTCGCTTGCCTTTTGTATTGCGGCCAGTGCCAATCTACCGGTTATTTTGTACACCATCTATTGGAAACGATTCAATACGGCAGGAGCAGTGACGGCCATGCTGACGGGGTTATTCTCTGCATTAATCCTTGTGTCCATTAGTCCCAGCGTATTTTCACCGGTAGAAGGGGCGGCCTTATTTGTAGGAGAGCCTATCTTCCCGCTGACGAATCCGGCACTTGTTTCGGTTCCGCTCGGCTTCCTGGGTGGTTATCTAGGTACGATTCTATCGAAGGAGACGGATATGAAGCGTTATGCAGAAGTGAAAGTGAAAGCAAATACGGGATATAAGCGCAGCGGTGTAAGCCACTAAAGAGTGTATTAAAAATGCCTGCAGAAATTTTTCTGCAGGCATTATTTATGTGTTTCAAAAAAAGTAACCCATAAGTTGATTTATCGCTTTGATAGTTAACAATAACTCCATTGAACTGCTCTATGATAAAGCTATTGCATCCGAATCTTAAACATCGTCCCTTTCCCAACTTCACTCTCCATTTCCACCATGCCGCCGTGCGCCTGAATGATATCTCTTGAAATAGCCAGACCCAGACCGGTTCCGCGTGAAGTCGTATTCGTGCCGCGGTAATAACGATCAAAAATTTGTGCCTGTTCTTCTTTCTTGATCCCTTTCCCATCATCGCGGATGATAATACCGTCTTCTTGTACTTCTACGGTTACTTTGACGTTCTCATCATTATGAATCAAGGCATTGAAAATAAAGTTCAGTATAGCTCTTTTCATTAAATGCTGATCGATATTCCAAATTAACTCGGGTGCGTAGCTGCTAAAGTCAATGTCACGTGTTTGGAATTGCGGGTCATTTAGTAAATCAATAATCATTTTTCGGACAAAGCCTTCTACCCGGATTTCCTGAAGATTCAATGTCATTTCCTGGTTTCTTAGCCGCATCGTTAAATTAAAATCATCCAGCAGCTCTTTCATATAGAGTGATTGCCGTTCAATGACTTCGGCATATTCTAAGCGTTCTTCTGCAGAGATATCCTCATTGCTTAGCAGCTCCGCATAACCTCGGATGGATGCGAGCGGTGTTTTAATATCATGTGAAACGTTGCTGATCCATTCATTACGCATCTGTTCCAGTTTTTGCCGTTCGTTTTCATGAGCCTGCAAGGTTTCAGATACATCGTTTAAGTTGGAGAAAACGCGTTTAAATACCCCTGGACGCTTCATTTTCTTCGGTTCAAACTTTCTTTCCTTCAGCTCGCTGATTCGTTCTATGATGCGCGAGACTGGTTTGGTCAGCACGGTACTGAATAGAAATCCGACAATAAAGGCGATAATTAAATCGACTATAATAATCGCACCTAGGAATTGGGAAGCGTATGTCAGAAACTGTTGCGGGTCAGCCATAATAATGGTCCGTTGCTGCTTGGAATCCGGAACACCAATGATATAGCTGAAGCCCTCATATTCTCCGATAAAGTAGGTATTTAAATCATCATCCATATATTTATATTTATGAACTAAATCAATCGGTGTATAGTGTGTAGCCGCATTATCTGGTGCGAATTCATCGGATAACACATTTCCATTTTCGTCTAATATTTGCAGCCAGGCTCCAAATCGGGTCAGTGCATCCTTTCCTTCTTCGGATACAACAGGTTCGCCGTCTTCCATAGACAAATAGTAAAAGAAGGAACGGGTAAAGTTTTCTCCTGTATCATGAATGATATCTTCTGGATCCTCATTGTGCTGAGACAATATCAACGCAAGCAGAATAACGGTATTCACAATGCTGACGATAAAAACAATACTGAGAATGGAAATAAGGTAGCGAATGGTGAGTTTCCATTTCATGGTGCACTTTCTCCTTTATCAAATAAAAATCTCTTCATCATGTAAACATAGAAGCAGTTTATGGGTTAAAGCGATAGCCGAGTCCTTTTACCGTAACAATGTAGGCGGGTTCTGAAGGATTTTCTTCAATTTTCTCCCGCAGTCTGCGGATATGCACCATCAATGTATTATCTGCTCCGTAAAAGTCTTCGCCCCATACGGTTTCGAATAAGGTTTCCTTACTTAAAATATGCTTCGGGTTGCGCATAAAGCACGCCATTAAGCCGACTTCCTTCGCCGTCAGCTCTAACACCCTGCCATCCTTGCTTATTTCTGTTTCATCCCCATTAATCGTAAATTCGCCAATATTTTTATCTGCTTGCGCTGGGGCGTGCGAGCTGGAAGCTTCCATGGAATAGATACCTGCCCGGCGCAGCTGCGCTTTCACACGGTAAGCCATTTCTTTAGGACTGAAAGGCTTCGTAATATAATCATCTCCGCCAATAGCAAGTCCGAGTATTTTATCGATTTCATCTGATTTCGCGGACAAAAATAGAATTGGAATACGTGATATTTCACGGATTTTCCGGCATAAATCATAGCCTTCGCCGTCCGGAAGCATCACATCCAATATCGCCAAATCGGGCTCAAATTTAACAAATTGCTGCCATCCTTCCCGGATAGAGCCGGCTGTTGCAATTTCGGTCATCCCCTCTTTTTGCAGAGCTGTTTTCATTAACTGACATAAGTCCTGTTCGTCATCCACGATTAAAATTTTTGGCTTTTCCATGCTGTGTTCCCGCCTTTCTTATTTATATATAAAGTGAGGTTTTCTTTTATCATTTACTAAAAAGTTGAATTATTACTATCTTAACAGGAATTCGTCAACTATGAGTGAGATTTAAACATTTTGTAAGGTTAGATTGATGGCTGTTTAAGGATGAAGGTCTATAGTAAAAATATAGAACGTTCACAGGGAATATATAAAAGAGGTGCAAAAATAATGGAGCATTTATTAAAAGTAGATGGTGTTGAAAAAATATATGGAAAAGGCGCTAATACATTTCAAGCGCTGAAAGACATATCCTTTACCATTGATCATGGTGAATTTGTCGGAGTGATGGGACCTTCTGGAGCAGGAAAATCAACGCTTCTTAATGTACTCGCAACGATCGATACACCGACAAAAGGGGATATTTATGTAGAGGCAGACAATATTGCCAAGATGAAAGAGGATAAGCTGGCAGATTTTCGCCGCGATCATTTAGGCTTTATTTTTCAGGATTATAATTTATTAGATTCCTTAACGGTAAAGGAAAATATTCTGCTGCCGTTAGCGATTGCCAAACAGCCGGCGAAGGAAATTGAAGAGAAGGTAAATGCCATTTCCCGTTCGTTTGGCATCGAGGATTTATTGGATAAATATCCGTATCAAATTTCCGGGGGACAAAAGCAGCGTACTGCTTCCTGTCGTGCACTCGTGTCGAACCCGAAGCTTATTTTTGCGGATGAACCGACAGGAGCGCTTGATTCCAAGTCAGCTACCGATTTGCTGGAGAGCTTAAGCAATTTGAATGAAGCGCATGAAACAACGGTGATGATGGTAACACATGATGCTTATGCAGCAAGCTTTTGCAGACGTATTCTGTTTATAAGAGATGGAGGTCTGTCGCAGGAGCTTATTCGCGGCACGCATACACGAAAGGAATTCTTCCAGATGATTTTAGATGAATTGGCAGGAGCAGGCGGTGACGGGAATGACCTTGTTTGATTTAGCATTAAAAAATATTCGCAGAAACATGAAGAGCTATGGATTATATATTGGTTCCACGATTTTCTCGATTATTATTTATTTTACCTTTGCCATGCTGAAGCATAGTGACGATATCAGCGGATTGGCAGAGACTTCGAAACAAATGCAGGCGGTGATGAGCGCTTCCGCATTTGTACTGATGATTTTTGTGGCTATATTTATTCTGTATTCCAATTCCTTTTTTATGAAAAAAAGGAAAAAAGAAGTTGCTCTGTATTCCTTATTAGGGGTACGTAAACGATCGATTGGTTTTTTACTATTCTTTGAAAATATCGTGATTGGGCTGATTGCATTAGTTATCGGGGTGGGCCTAGGCTTCTTATTGTCGCAAGCCTTACTAGCTCTATTATTAAAATTAATGGGCTTATCATTATCTGTCGGTTTTGCGTTCTCCATGCAGGCAGTGATTGAGACAGTAGTGGTCTTCTTCCTGATCTTTTTAGTTACTTCTCTATTAGGCTATCGGGTGATTTATAAATTTAAGCTCATTGATTTATTCCAAGCCGAGAAAAAAGGGGAAGCACAGCCAAAAGCACGCATCCTTTCTGCGCTGATTGGTGTACTCGCTCTAGCTGGGGCCTATTGGCTGGCGCTTCAGGATTTAATGACCTCTTCTGCCTGGCGGATTTTCGGCTTAGCGATGCCGCTTATAATCATCGGTTTCACGATTTTAGGGTCTTATCTTTTATTTAACAGTGTGCTCGTTTATGTTTTAAATCTATTGAAAAAGAGTAAGAACTGGGCTTGGAAAGGGCTTAATCTGATGACCTCCTCCCAGCTTCTTTACCGGATTCGAGGGAATGCGAAAACATTAACGATTATTGCGACGTTGAGTGCGACAACGATTACGGCAGGCGGAGCAATATTCGGGACGTATTATAATACCGAAAAAAATGTAGAACAATTTACACCCTTCTCCTTTATGTGGGAGGGAGAGGAACAGGACATCGATTCGGGCATAGTAGAAGACGCGGTCAGCTTTGAAGCGAAGGACATTACCATAGAAGGGGAAGTATATGACCAATCCTATTATGTCATTGACGAAGAAACGTTTATGAAGCTGACAGAAGCGCTCGGCTGGGATGTAGAAAATGTTGATTTAGCAAAAGATGAAGTCATCATGGCTGATCCCTTTTATGATGAACGGTTGGAAGAGAAAGCAGCAACGGTAGAAGTAGGTAATGACGTGAAAGCGGTGGATCAGTTTTTTGAACAACCGCTGTTTAATATTCAAACCCTGCCCGGAATAACTTTAGTGATGGATGATGCGTCATTTCAAGAGCTGGACGGCGAGGAAGGCACTTATCAGGCCGTGCAAACCGCTGATTATAAGGACCATTTAGAGCTTTCCAAAGAGCTGGAAGCAAAAACAGAGCATTTCTCCAGTGCTGTCCAAAGTTATCAGGATTCCATCGAATCATCGGGGGCGATGTTATTTGTCGGCAGCTTTTTGGGGCTGGTATTTTTAGTGGCTACAGGCAGCATTATCTTCTTTAAAATGATGACGGAAGCGGAAGAAGATAAGGGTAAATATACCGTTCTATATAAAATCGGCGTGTCTAAAAAAGAAATGAAAAAAACCGTCCGTTATCAAGTCGGTCTTATTTTCTTAGCACCGCTGGTATTAGGTCTGATGCATGGAGCTGTTGCTTTAATGGCGTTTTCTAATTTATTAGATATGAACTTATGGGAGCCGGTTATTATTTGGATGGCTGCCTATACATTGATTTATATTTTATATTACGTGGTTACGGTTCGGGGATTTAATAAAACAATTACCCAGCCCGCCGCACAGGAGGGGTAAAATGAAGAAAATAATGGCTTTAGTAATTGGTGTTGTAGTTTTATTTGTTGCTGCGGTTGTAGTGTTGATGACGGTAGACTTTAATCGGACAGGGAAGGATAATGCTTACGTTCAAATCGACGAATCAGCATATACGGAAGAAGATAAGCTGGATAATGGTGAAGTAATGAAGACGTATTGGTATGAGCAGCCGGCTTATACAGAGGATGGGGAAGAAATTCAGGTTGAATTTTCCGCCCAGAAGGAATTGCGCCAGGGAGCATATCTGATGCTCTACGTGAATAAGGATAATGAAGTTTCTTCGTATGATGAAGTAAGTGAAGCGGAATTGCCGGATGAGGTGAAGGAAGCGTTGTAGTTTAGCAGCTAACAGCCTGGTAAGGTATAAAACATTTATATCTTATCAGGCTGTTTTTGTGCAGTTTAACACCCATTCTTTACGTTGAGACAGAAAGACTATATGATTAAGAATAGATAAATGAAAGCGGGCCAAAAGGAGAAGATTTTTATGAAACCTAAGATTCAGGATGTCGCGAAAGTTGCTGGAGTATCTCCAACAACAGTTTCTCGTGTACTGAACGATAGAGGATACATCAGCAGCAAAACGAAAGAAAAAGTGTTTGCAGCGATGAAGGAAATCAATTATATACCGAATGACCTTGCACGTTCACTGTATAATAAGCGTACCTACTTGATTGGTGTTATCGTACCTTCTACTAACCATCCTTTTTTTGGTGAGCTAGTGGATAATATTGAGAGAATATGTAATGACAAAGGATATAAAGTTTTGTTATGCAACAGTTTGCAAGAGGCAGAAAAAGAAAAAAAATATTGGGACATGCTGCAGCGTAATCAAGTAGATGGGGTAATTGTTGTCACGTATAATCGCGGCTTAGTTGATAAGGAGCAGCAATTTCCTGCAGTTGTGATTGATCATTATCTATCGGAAAATATTCATGTTGTCAGCTCAGATAACTTTCAAGGCGGAGAAATGGCAACGAAAGAGTTGATAGAAGCCGGATGTGAAAATATCATTCATATTAATGGAGATGTGAATTTGGAAACACCAGCAAATGAAAGACAATACGCTTATGAAAAAGTGATGCATGATGCAGGAAGAATACCTTTAACGTATCATGTACCGAATGTTGCTTATTTAGAAAGCAATATTGATATTATAAAACAGCTTTTTAAGGAAAATCCAGATGTGGATGGTATATTTGCCAGTGATGATTTATTAGCTATTCGTACTTTACAGTATGCTGAAAGTTTGGGTTATAAAATACCTGAGGATTTAAAAATTATTGGTTATGATGGAACAGGTCTGATTCGTTCGATTTATCCTGATTTATCGACGATTATTCAGCCTACATATCAAATTGCAGAAAATGCTGTGGAAACATTGATTCAGGAGATTGATGGGAAGCCCCATGATTTGAAAGAAAAAACATTCCCGGTTTCCCTGTGGAAAGGGAAAACAACAGGTCATGTAACATGAAGAACAATATGTTTATTCCTATTTAGACGGAGAAAAAAGGATGAAATAATATCCCAATGAGAAAAATCTGCTATAATAATCAAACAATAAGAGTGATAGATAAGGAGTGTTTTCAAAATGATAGGAGCAATTGAAGCAGGTGGAACAAAGTTTGTATGTGCAGTAGGTAATCCGGACGGAACCATTTTAGATCGAACTGCTTTTCCGACAACAACACCTGAAGAAACATTAGCACGGGTGGAAGAATTTTTTTCTAAGTATTCGATTGAAAAAATGGGAGTAGGAGCTTTTGGACCAATCAATTTACGGGCAGACAGTGAAAACTATGGCGCGATTGAAAACACCCCGAAAGTTCCTTGGCGTTATTATCCTCTTTTGGAAGAATTAGAAAAACGTTTTAATATACCGGTAGCTATTAATACAGATGTTATTGCATCGAGTATGGGAGAGTATGAATACGGTATTGGAAAAGATGCCTCCAGCTGTCTTTACATAACAGTAGGTACAGGTATTGGGGCTGGGCTTGTTCAAGATGGCAAACCGTTTCAAGGAAGAAACCATTCGGAAATGGGCCATGTTATATTAAAAAAACATCCGGAAGATGATTTTGAAGGAGCATGCCCAAGCCATGGAGCCTGCTTAGAAGGATTAGCTGCAGGACCGGCAATCGAAGCGCGTTATGGACGCAAGGGAGCGGAATTAGCTGATGAGGATCATGTTTGGGAAATAGAAGCATATTACCTTGCACAGGCTATATTGGATTATTTTGTTATTCTTTCTCCAGAAAAAATTATTCTTGGCGGCGGAGTAATGAAGCAGAAAAAGCTCTATCCAATGATTCGTGAAAAATTTATGGAATTGTTGAACGGCTATATAGAAGTAGAGAATGTAGATGAGTTGATTGTAGCCCCGGGATTAGATGACGATCAAGGGGTAAAAGGCTGTATTGCATTAGCGATGAAAAAATAGATGAAAAAAAGAGATGAATCGGAGGTGGTGATTAGCCAGCCTGGGTTCATCTCTTTTTGCTATTATAGATAAATTTAAACGTAAGAGACTTGCCTGTAATAAGACATTAACAATATGCCATAAGCTTGTAAAAATTTTAAAAAGTATATGACAACCGGTTGACATATGAAACCGGTTGTCATATAATCTTTTGTAAGCAGTTACAATAAACTGAAAATGAAAAGGGGATTAGTAATGAAAAAGTTATCTGTACTTGTCGGTGTCGTGTGTGCAGTTTTGTTCTTAGCAGCTTGTGGCAGTGGAGGAAGCTCTGAAGCAAATGATAATGAGATAGTTGTTTGGTTCCATACTTCATTAGAAACGCCTGAAGGAGAAGCAATGCAAAATACAATTGACCGTTTCAATGAAGAATATGAAGGAGAATATACAGCAACAGCAGAATTTGTTCCCCGCAGCGGAAGTGGTGGAGGATATGAAGATAAAATTAATGCAGCATTAACAACAGATACTTTACCCGATGTCTTAACATTAGATGGTCCGAATACAGCAGCATATGCAGAATCTGGAATTATTGCTCCAGTCGATGAATATCTCACCAACAAAGATGATTTACTGCCGAGCATTATTGAACAAGGTACGTACGATGACCAGATGTATGGAGTCGGCTTTTCAGAATCTGGAGTAGGTATTTTCTATAATAAGCAAATGTTTGAACAAGCGGGAATAGACTTGGAAACGTTGCCGACAGTGGACGAGCCGTGGGATTGGGATCAATTCATAGAACTGAATGAAACATTGCATAATGAATTTGACAAGCCAGTTATTGATATGGGATTCGACGATAAGAGCGAATGGTTAATGTACGCATTTACTCCTTTCTTATGGTCGCAAGGTGGAGATGTCGTTTCTGAAGACGGCACAACAGCTGAAGGCGTTTTAAACGACGAGAATGGCGTCAAAGCGTTCACATTTATCCAGGATATGGTGAAAAATGGTTACAGTACGATTACACCGGTGGAAAAAGGGTTCCATACTGGAGAATACGCAATGAAGCTTGGCGGCTCATGGACAATTGCAGAGCTTGAAGAATATCCAGATATTGAATACGGTGTGATGCCATATCCAACGTCTCCAGATACAGGTGAACTTGTATCACCATCAGGAAGCTGGCAATATGCAATGTCTGCTTCTTCTGAAAAACAGGAAGCAGCAGGAGCATTAATTGATTTTATGGTATCTACGGAATCATTATCAGAAATGTCATTAGCAAATAGTGTTCTGCCGGCATCTTACTCGGCAATTGATGAAATTACAGATGAAGTAAGTGATGAAATGAATGTTTTAATTGAACAGAACGCAGCGTCTGCACAAGCTCGTCCGCTTCTGCCTAATTACCCGCAAGTAAGCCGTATTTTTCAGGATACAATAAGCGACACAACTTATTATGAAGAAAATAGTGACATTCAAGCGTTGCTTGATGACAAGGCAGCACAAATTCAGAGTGCATTAGATTAATCTAGAAAATTACAGGAAGAACGTTAGACCGAATTATATTAAGAATATTTCAGCTTAGTATTTTACTAAGCTGAAATATTTAAAAGGGGTTTAGGAAATGAATATTAAAAAGAAGGAGAATTTAGCAGCTTATATTTTTTTAGCGCCAGCATTAATATTACTAGGGCTATTTCTAGTTTATCCATCGTTATTAGCAATCTATTATTCATTTACAGATTACTATTTATTAACACCAAATGATATTAATTTTGTTTGGCTTGAAAATTTTATAGCAATCTTTAAAGATCCTGTTTTCATACAAAGTTTAAAGAACATTGCCTTATTTGTAGTACTTGTTATTCCAATTCAAGTTGGGGCAGCACTTGGCCTGGCTTTATTGATTAACAAACAGCGTAAAGGAAATATCTTCTTTAAAGTTGCTTTCTTCTCGCCAGTTGTTTTGTCGCTCGTTGTTATTTCTGTCCTTTGGTTATATTTATTAAATCCTTCAGAAGGTTTGATTAATAATATACTTCTTAATGTAGGAATAGATCCGCAACCATTTTTAAGCAGTCCGACCCAAGCTATGGTTACTATTGTATTCGTATCTGCTTGGCAGGGGGCTGGTTATCAAATGCTTATTTTTTTAGCGGGGCTTCAGAATATTCCTGGAGAGGTATATGAAGCAGGAAAAATAGATGGAGTGAATAAATGGCAGAAATTCTACTACATTACATTGCCTTTATTAAAGCCTACATCTATATTGATTATGATTACGACATTAATATCTGCCTTTAAGCTGATTATACAGCCGATGGTCATGACACAAGGCGGACCAATGAATGCAACCATGACGCCTGTTTACTATATCTATCAATCTGGTTTCTCTGATCGGATGATAGGTTACGCCAGTGCGATGACTGTTATCTTTGGGATTGTAATCGGAATTGTTACTCTTATCCAAAGCAGAGTTTCAAGGGAGGACGATAACTAATGAAAAAACCAATTAGAAGAATTATCGAATATACAGTACTTATATTAATCGCATGTATCTTTGTATTTCCTTTAATTTGGATGATTGTCTCCTCATTGAAGCCTGAAGCCAGTATCTATACAGATATGAACGGAATTAAAGCATTGCTCCCGTCGCTTAATCCATCTGATTGGCTGCAGTCTTATAAAGAACTATTTAACCGATTCGATATTGTACAATATATTTTTAACAGTGTTATTTATGCAGTAGTGATTACAGGCGGATCCATTGTTGTCAATGCTATGGCTGGATATGCTTTTGCCCGGTTCCATTTCCGGGGAAAGAAAATTCTTTTTGCATTAATGCTTGCACTGTTGATTGTACCAGTGGAAACGATTATTATTACACAGTTTACCGTAGCTCATAGTTTAGGAATTTTAAATACACGGTTAGCAGTAATCCTGCCGTTAATTGCAAATATATTCTTTATCTACTTATTTAGGAATTTCTTTAAAGCGGTGCCTGAAGAGGTTATTGAATCTGTTAAGATTGATGGGGGAAACAACTGGACCATTTTTTGGAGAATTGTGCTGCCTATGTCCAAACCAGCCATTGCAACAGTTGGTACACTTTCTTTTATCGCCAGCTGGAATGACTATTTATGGCCATTGATGGTCTTGACAGATACGTCGAAATTCCCGTTACAAGTAGCAATAACAAATATTAATACAACCGAACCGGTTTTTACGAATCAGGTTATGTCGATTTTAACGATATCTACGATTCCGTTAATCATTGTATATATTCTGGCGCAAAAATATATTCTGCAGGGTCTTGGCGGGTCTGGAACAGGAATTAAATAATAGAAATAACTGGAATAAACGTTTGCTAATGAATTCATTCAAACTATGTGAAATCCAGCTTTTATAACTGGATTTCACATAGTTATGCCAGTTAAATTGTTCTTTTTTAGAGATATTTTACATTATAAGTTTTAAATCAAAGATATTTATGAATATAATGTCAACCGGTTGACATTATATTCAAAGTATAAGTTAATACTACATAGAACAACAAATATTATTTCACAGTTTCATAAGAATAACATTTCTAAAGAGAGGGAGATTTACATGCTATATCAAGAAAAACATCGTCCGCAATTACATTTCACACCAAAGGAAAATTGGATGAATGACCCAAATGGCCTCGTTTATTACGAAGAAGAGTATCATTTATTTTACCAGTACAATCCACATGGCAATGACCACGCAAATATGAACTGGGGACATGCAACAAGTACAGACCTGTATCATTGGGAAGAGCATGGGGTTGCGTTAGCACCAGATGAATTGGGAACGATTTTCTCAGGCTCTGCAGTCGTAGATAAAAATAATACGAGTGGTTTGTTTGAAAGCGATGCCGGCGGATTAGTCGCCATCTTCACACATGATGGTGCAAGTCAGCAGCAAAGTATCGCTTACAGTGAGGACAAGGGAAGAACGTGGATAAAGTATGAAGGGAACCCAGTTATTCCAAACACAGAAATAAAAGATTTTCGTGATCCAAAGGTTTCCTGGCATGAAGAAAGCAAGCAATGGGTCATGGTATTGGCTTGTGGGGACCATATCCAGTTTTATGGCTCGCCAAATCTAATTGATTGGACCTATCTATCTTCATTTGGAAAAGAATATCCTTCCTATATCGGTGTCTGGGAGTGTCCGGACCTGCTTTATTTACCAGTAGAGAACAGTTCTAAAAAAGAATGGATACTTATTGTAAGCATCAATGCAGACGGGCCTAACGGCGGTTCCGCAGTGTATTATTTTACTGGAAGTTTTGATGGGAAAGAATTTCACCCGAATGAAACACCGCAAGATGAACTGAAATGGGCAGATGCAGGAAAAGATTTTTATGCAGCTGTCAGCTGGGACAATACAGAGGATACTTACTGGGTCGGCTGGATGAATAACTGGCAGTATGCGGGAGTTGTCCCGGTCTCGCCATGGCGCAGCGCAATGAGTCTGGCGCGGAAGCTTTCCTTATTTGAAAAAGATGGAAGTCTCTTATTAAAGCAAGAGGCCATCACCGCAGATAATAGCAGGGAAGAGGTTTCTTATAAAGATGAAACTGTTCATCCTGGTAAGCCGGAAAGCTACGAAATTAGTGATACTGCTCAAGTAGATTTGCAGGTTTCAACAGCATCAGCTAGTACGAAGTGGAGCGTGCAATTAGTTACAGATCAAGATGAAGCGTTCCGATTAGAATTAGACTATAAAGAAGATGCTTATACATTCTATCGTACGGATGGGCTGGTTGACTTTTCAGCAGATTTTCCGAAAGAAATAAAAGGCAGTTTACATGGAATGGATGTTCAGAATCTGAAAGTAATTATTGACAGATCATCTGCAGAAATCTTTTTAAATGATGGTTTAACTGTATCAACAAACTTGATTTATCCAGAAGGAACAGTAACAAAGCTGGAAATTTCTACAGTAAATGAAACGCTGCAATTAGACACTGTCACATGGACAAAGCTGCATTCTATTTGGAAATAAACATAACTGAATGGAGGAGTAAGAAAAGCTCCTCCTTGCTTTACAAAGAAAGGATTTAATAAATATGGATTTTTTAAAAAATGGTAAATATTGGTTCTCATCTGGCTATCTATTTTTCTTCTTTATCACATGGTCTATCTGGTGGTCTTTCTATGCGATTTGGTTGAATAACAGTCTTGGACTAACAGGAGCACAAGTCGGAACAATCTACTCGTTTAACTCATTCTTTTCTTTATTCTTCATGATTCTTTATGGATATATGCAGGATAAATTGGGGACGAAGAAAAATCTTGTCTGGATACAGAGTGTGGTACTTGTTCTTATTGCACCATTTGTTATTTATGTCTATGAGCCATTACTTTTGAATAATTTTTACTTAGGAGCAGCTTTGGGTGCTATTTATTTAGGCGCAGGGTTTATAGCAGGCGCAGGATTTTTGGAATCCTTTACAGAAAAACTCAGCCGTAAATACGATTTTGAATTTGGTAAAGCACGGATGTGGGGTTCATTAGGCTACGCTGTTTCTGCTATTGGCGCAGGGGCATTAATGAGTATTAATCCACATATTAATTTCTGGATTGCATCGGGAACAGGAATTATCTTTCTTTTGATTAATGTGTTTTTTAAAGTGGAGGTTACGAAAACAGAAGAAAAAAGTGTCTCCAATATATCAATGAAAGATATTCGCTTTTTAGTTTCAAATAAAGTATTTTGGTTTTTAATTATTTATCTGTTTGGAACCGTATGTATTTATACGGTATATGATCAGCAGCTTTTCCCAGTTTACTTTGTAAGCCTATTCTCCGGGGCAGGTACGGATGGGAACACCGTTTACGGAATTCTGAACTCTATACAAGTATTTGTCGAAGCGATTTTCTTATTCCTGGCACCATTTATTGTGAACAAAGTCGGAATTAAGCGCTCGCTTGTATTGGCAGGAAGTATCATGGCTTTTCGTATCATTGGTTCCGCCATGGTAACAGGCGGATTTGGTATTTCATTCATGAAAATGCTTCACGCAGTGGAATTACCGATTTTATTGATTGCGGTATTTAAATATATTGCTGCAAACTTCGATGTGCGGTTATCTGCAACGGTTTATCTCATCGGCTTTAAGGTCTCCAGTGAAATTGGGGTTATCATTTTCTCTGCATTAGTCGGCTGGATTTATGATTTGACTAACTACGAAACGACCTTCTATATATTAGGCTCCATTGTAGTATTATTTGTTATCTTCTCGATTTTTGCATTGAATAACAATGATAAAGAACAAAAATTAGATGAGCATGAATTTGCGATGGCAAAGGAATAAATAAAGAGCAATGAGCTGTGTTGAAATACATATAGTTCATTGCTTTTTCTGATGCTGTAAAAAATAGATAAGAAAAATGTTGTTGAAAAAGAAGGAGTTTCCAAAAAAAAGTCGAAATTAACTACTTGAAAGGGTTTTCAAAACAATAAATTAGAATGCTGCTGTTCTCTTTAAAAGAGATTTGTTATCAAATAATACATTATAACGTTATGATTTAAAGGGGAACAGCATAGATATGAAGGGGTGATGATAAATGGAAATTTCAATTAAAGGGGATGCAGTGAGCTTACACGCAGGAATTGTAGAATTGCAGGAGGTCTATGCATTCCGTCTTGCAGAACAGGGCGGCATTGTACTGACCGGGAGGCAGGATGAGCGTATCAACGGGTTAATAATAACTTTTGATGAAGGGGGCGGCACGGTTACCTACCATGAGCCATGCCATTTTTTCAGAGCGCTTGGCTTGATTTTAGAACAGTGGAATAAGGGAAATAAACAAATCCATATTCAAGAGACGATGCAATTCTCCAGTGTAGGGCCTATGTTTGATTTATCGCGTAATATGACGATGAAGCTGTCTACGCTAAAGGACTTCATCCGGAAATTAGCGGTGATGGGACATAATACGGCAATGCTGTACATGGAGGACACGTATGAAGTAGACGGAGAGCCTTATTTTGGTTATATGCGCGGGCGTTATAGTGAACAAGAGCTGCGGGAACTGGATAATTATGCAAATCTATTTGGTATCGAGCTGATTCCTTGTATCCAGACGTTGGCGCATTTAGAGGAATTTCTGAAATGGGATGCGGCTTATACCTATAAGGATACGCGGGGTGCGCTGTTATTAGAGAGTAATGCTACGTATGATTTGCTGGACCGGATGATTGCTTCTGCAACCAGGCCCTTCCGTAGCAATCGCATTCATATTGGTATGGACGAAGCGGAAGAGGTGGGACGAGGCAGATATTTAAATATCCATGGTTTCAAGGATCGTTTTGAACTGATGAAAGCACATCTGGATAAAATCGTGGAAATAACGGATAAGTATCAGCTGCGTGTGGTGATGTGGAGCGATATGTTTTTAAAGCTGGCTTCCGAAACGGGGGACAGCTATGACAAAACCACAGATTTACCAGAGTATATCGTGAATCAGCTGCCAGATAACGTGCAGTATATGTATTGGCAGTATGCTCAAGCAGATAGGGAGCATTATCAGCGGATGCTGCAGCAATTAAAACGGTTTGGCAGTACACCGGCATTTGCAGGGGGAATGTGGGTGTGGAATACCTTTGCCCCGAATTATCAAATCTCTCTGACTGCAAGTGAGCCGGCACTTGCTGTCTGCAAGGAGGAAGGTGTAGGCGATGTATTTGTAACGCTTTGGGGAGACGATGGCTATGAGAGCAATGTGTACCATGCACTTTATGGACTGCAATTCTATGCTGAGCATGCGTATCATACCGAAATCGATATAACCCGTGTGAAGGAACGTACGTTATTTTGTACAGGTATGGATCCAGAAGCGCTTTTGGCCTTGAATAAAATGGATCAGCCGCCAGGGGTAGACGAAGGGAACACCTTACAGACGAACCCTTCTAAATTCCTGCTATGGCAGGATGTGCTGCTGGGATTATTTGATAAACATGTCGAAAAAAATCCTGTCGGAAATTTCTATAAGAAGCTGGCGGAGGAAATCCAGCAGTATAACCAGCAGGCGTCAGAGCGCTTTTTTGATGTGCCGGAGAAGCTGTGTTGGGTCTTAGCTAAAAAAGGGGATATCGGTGTCGAACTGAAAGCAGCTTATGATGCAGGGAATCAGGAAAAGCTGCAGGAAATTGCCCGACAGGTTATCCCGGAAGTGACAGGGCGTGTGAAGGAATTGCATGCTGCGCATCGGAAGCAGTGGCTGTCGTTGAATAAACCTTTTGGGTGGGAAGTAATAGATATTCGTTATGGAGGATTATTACAGCGTTTAGATACTGCCCGCTTAAGAATCGAGGAGTATGTAAGAGGAGATTTAGAGGCAATCGATGAACTGGAGCAGGAGCGGTTATATTTCTCTCCGAATGTGGAGGAGTCCAGCGGTTTGGGCTGGTGCAGCTACTATTATCGGATGGCTTCCCCTAACGTATTTTTTCATGTATTGCCAATTTATTAAGGAGGATGCCTCATGGATAAACGGAATACAGAAGTACTTGTCGGCTGCTATGGAGAAGTAGATTTGGCATGTATTCATTGGTTGAATATACATGCTGAATCAGGTGAAGTGACACCTCTGGGGGAACAAGCCGGAATTGCTAATCCATCCTTTTTAGTGAAGCATCCGGTGAAAAACCGTGTGTATGCCATCAGTGAAGCAGCGGATGGAGAGGTAGTTTGCTATGAACTGGACTATGAAGCCCATCGTCTGAAGGAAAGAAGGCGTTTGCCGACACATGGCGGTCCGTGCTACGCGGAGGTGAGTGCCTGCGGAAAGTATTTATTTATCAGTAATTATTCGAATGCAGGTGTTGTTGTTTTTGCACTGGATGATAACGGAGATCTGCAGGAAGAAGCAGAGCATATTGCTTTTGTCTCTGAAAACAGGCAGGCTTCCCGTATCCATACCGTTCGGCAAATTCCAGAAACGTCCCTTTTCCTGCTGACGGATATTGGTAAAAGCAACATCTATCTGTATCAATGGGATGAAGAGCGGAGGAGTTTACTTCCCTTTCAAAGCTTGACAGTCCCGGAAAAAGCAGGACCGAGGCATGTAGCTTTTCACCCGGAGAAGCCAATCGTATATGTGGTCAATGAATACAAATCCACCGTATCTGTCTATCAATATGCGGTTCCGTCGGACTCTTTACAGTGCATTCAAACGGTGGAAACAGTTCGTGAAATAAGAAATTATGGAGCAGAAATTCAATTTTTGGATGGCAAGGTGATTACCTCTAATCGGGGATCAGATACATTGAGTCTTTTTAAAGTAACTGAAAATGGGTCATTGGAAAAGGAAGGCTCTATTTCTGCAGGCGGCGAATGGCCAAGACATTTTTGTAGTAACCAATGGGTAGATAATCAATTATTTGTTTGCCACCAGCACAGTAACAACCTGGCTGTTTTCAAACAAATGAATGGTACCTATTCCATGATAGATAATACATTTTCTATACAGTCTCCAGTTTGTATTGTTGCTTTATAGCATTTTGAATCCATTCTAAAAGAACAAATTGGTGAGAAAATAAGCCGTCCGACAAATAAAGACAAAAGATTTATATTAATCATTATAATGTTATGTTGACGTTTTGGGATAATAGTGGTACTATTTTGAATAAGCAAAATAATCCGTATGACATCTTAGACATTATTTGATTAAAGGGGGAAGGAACTAAATTAAAAAATGAAGATGGCAGTTGTTTGTTAGAAAAAGTTTGTTTTACATTTTTACCTACTTAAAAGGGGGTTCATTATGTTAAAGAAATGGTTTTTCTTCATCGCAACACTTGTTTTTGTAAGCGCTTTATATGCGTGCAGCAGCGGAAATGACGGTGATAGTAAGGAAGGCGAAGCAGCGGGCGGCGATAATGTCAATGCGACAGGGTTTCCAATCGTAGAAGAGGAATTAGAGCTCACTATCTTTGCGAACAAGCCCGCACAAAATGAAGGCAATGACTGGAATGATATTTTAATCTGGAATACGTACAGAGATTTAACAAACATTAATGTGAATTGGAATTCCGTAAGCCCGGATGCTCTGGAGGAGAATAGAAACCTGGCATTGGGCAGTGGTGACCTGCCAGATGCATTCTTCCTTGCAGAGCTGTCAAATACGGATTTATTACGATACGGTTCCCAAGGGGCGTTCCTGCCATTAAATGATTTGATTGATGAATATGCACCAAATTTAAAAGCTTTAATGGAAAATGACCCAACAATTGAAAAAGCAATTACTTTCCCTGATGGTAATATCTACTCCATGCCATCGCTCATTGAAGATGATTTTCTCTCTTTACGGCTCAGTGCAAGACCTTGGGTGAATGAGAATTGGCTGAATGAGCTGGATATGGATATTCCGGAAACGACAGGAGATTTTTATGAATATTTAAAGGCAGTAAAAGAACTTGATCCAGTAGGAAATGGGGATACGATTCCTTATGGAGGTACAGACATTGCGGAGCTTGTTCAATGGCTGTCTGGATCGTTCGGCGTAATGAACCATGGTGCCTCCAACACAAACTTGGATTTAGATCCGAATGATGACTCGAAGGTGCGCTACTATGCAACCGCTGATGAATATAGAGAGATGCTGGAATACATCCATATGCTGTACGAAGAAGGATTAATTGATCAAAGCATTTTTACCATTGAATGGGGCCAGTTCCTTGCCAATGCATCGGATAATCTATATGGAAGTATGATTTTCTATGATCCAATTGAATTATTCGGGGAAGAGATTGGCTCGCAATATAATAGTTTAGCAGCTTTAGAAGGTCCAGACGGGCATCAGTCTTATAATAAACTTTCATCCTCTGTATGGACTCCAGATAACCTGGTGATTACCAGTGAAAACCCGAACCCGGCTGCAACGGTCCGCTGGATGGATCATTTCTATGGAGATGAAGGTGCAGAGCTTTACTATATGGGTGTAGAAGGAGAAACATTTGAAATAGAAGATGGAGAAGCCGTTTATAGTGATCATATTTTGAATCCGGAGGGTGACATGACATTTGAACAGGCGATTGCCCAGGATTTAACCTGGCTTGGTTCCATCAGCGGAATTATTAAAGCAGATTACTTCCAAGGAGGAGAAACCGCACCGCAATCAATGGAAGCAGCTGAAAAAATTGAGCCGCAAGTCATTGATGAGGTATGGCCGAGGTTTACTTTCACAGAAGAGGAAAACCGTATTCTGCAATCAACAGGTGAGGACATTAATAAGTATGTAGAAGAAATGCGCGACAAGTTTATTACAGGTGATGAAGATTTAGATAACTGGGATAGCTATATCCAAACGATCGAGCAAATGGGAATGGAAGAATTGCAGGAGGTTTACCAGGCTGCATATGACCGCTATCAATCTAATTAAAGCAGAGGTTTAAAAAGGTTCATTCACATCGAGAGGGCAGTAGATCTCATGCCCTCTCTTTTTTTACAAGTGGGTACATCATGAGATGGATTACATAAGAAACAAGAATGGATTTTCGCTGCTGCTGTGTTTCATTTAGCAGGGAAATTCCATAGAAAAAAGGGGGATAACGGAAAGATGGCAAAAAATCAATCCATACAAAAGGGTAGAGGAGCCGTTATCAAAAAGAATTTTCTGCGCAACTGGCAGTTATACCTTTTCATGATGCCAGTCTTTTTGTACTTTTTTATATTTCATTATATACCAATGTACGGTGTGCAGATTGCCTTTAAGGATTATTTTGCAACACTTGGCATTTGGGGAAGCGAATGGGTCGGGTTTGAGCATTTTGAACGTTTCTTCAGCTCCTATTATTTTTGGAGACTGCTCAAAAACACCATTATTTTAAACCTGTATATGCTGGTCTTGTTCCCATTGCCGATTATTTTAGCGTTAGCATTTAATGAGCTCCGAAATGGTGCATTTAAAAAATGGACACAGACGCTGACCTATGCACCGCATTTTATATCGGTTGTCGTTGTTGTCGGGATGCTGGTAGCTTTTCTGGACCCGAATACAGGCTTGATAAATCACTTATTACGTGCGCTTGGAATGGATACGATTCCGTTTTTGACCAGTCCAGACTGGTTCCGCCATATCTTTGTATGGTCCGGTCAATGGCAGACGCTGGGATGGAGCACGATTATTTACCTTGCTGCACTGGCAGGCGTGAACCCGGAATTACATGAGGCGGCTAAAGTAGATGGTGCGACACGGATGCAGCGGATTACAAGGATTAATATTCCAAGTATTATGCCGACAATCGTTATCTTGTTTATTTTGAATATCGGTAATTTCATGCAAATCGGGTTTGAAAAGGTACTCTTAATGCAGAATACGCTGAATTCAGAGACGTCGGACGTTATTCAAACCTTTGTATATGAGACAGGGATATTGGAAGGACAATACAGCTTTGCTGCCGCTGTCGGGTTATTTGAGTCAGCTATTAATATCGTGCTTTTGATTACTGTGAACCAAATTGCACGGAAAGTTAGCGAGAACAGCCTATGGTAAGGAGGGAGATGCGTGATGTCCAGGTTCAGTTTGTCGGATAAAGCCTTTGACCGGCTCAATTTAATATTTGTTTTGCTTGTGACGTTAATCATTATTTATCCGCTGATATTTGTGATTAGTGCGTCCATCAGTGATCCTCATGCTGTAAACACAGGGAAGATGTGGCTATGGCCGGTAGATTTGACGTTTGAGGGTTTCCAGCGTGTATTTCAGAATGATGCGATTTGGACAGGATACAAAAACACCATTCTATATACAGCAGTCGGCGTCATTATTCACTTGTTTGTCCTCCTGCCGGCATCGTATGCGTTATCGCGGAAAGAATTAATGGGCAAAAAAGCCTGGCTTTGGTTTATCTTATTTACGATGCTATTCAATGGCGGATTAATTCCTACGTATTTGGTCGTCCGCAATCTGCAGATGCTGGATACGATGTGGGCGATTGTGATTCCCGGAGTAGTCGGTGCCTGGTCGATTCTCGTAGCGCGGACCTTTTTTCAGCAGACGATTCCCGATCAGCTGGTGGAAGCAGCTAAAATCGATGGAGCCAGTGATATTTATTTATTTTTTAAAGTCGTCTTGCCGTTATCGATGCCAATCATTGCTGTTATGGCATTATTTCACGGCGTTGCGTTATGGAATCAATATTTCAATGCGCTGATTTATTTGCGGAGTGAAGATAAATTTCCGCTCCAGCTTATCTTACGGCAAATTCTCATCCTGAATGAAGTGAGTGCAGACAGTGCGTCCAGTGCTGCCGGAAGCGCGCAGTCCTTTGCAGATCAAATAAAGACAGCTTCCCTTGTGAAATATGCGGTGATTATCGTATCTGCACTGCCGCTGCTGATTGTTTACCCGTTCCTGCAGCGTTTCTTTGTAAAAGGAGTATTGATAGGGTCTGTGAAGGAATAACAGTACACATACACAAAGGAAAGGAGAGGTAATGATGGCAGAGGTAGCTCGCGGATATTATAGCGTTGCGATTTGGATAACACGTTTTGCTTATCTGAATATATTATGGATTCTATTTACGATGGCAGGTCTTCTTTTCTTTGGAGTTATGCCTGCAACGGTCGCGATGTTCGCTGTTGTCCGCAAGTGGCAGCGGGACGAGGAGGAAGTTCGGATGTTTGCAGTATTCTGGGAAATCTACCGGCAGGAATTTTGGAAAGCGAACGGTCTTGGTATTATATTGTTCGCGCTTGGCTACTTGTTTTCGGTACAATTTCAAATACTTGGTGCACAAAGCGCCTTAGTCTATCAAATGGCCCAATTTTCCGTTGTGATCGCCTTTGCGCTGCTGGCTGTATTCTTGGTTTATTTATTTCCGGTCTATGTCCATTTTAAGCTGCGAACCATACAGTACTTAAAATGGCCGCTAATTATTGCGATTGTTCATCCGATACTCACGGTATTTTTACTGGTTTGTATTGGTGCAGGCGGTTATTTAATATTTCAAGCATTTCCGGCAGTGCTTTTCTTTTTCGGAGGCAGCCTTTCCGCTTACTTGATTACGTGGGGGGTGTCTAAAACATTTGCAAAGTATGAAGCGGCAGTCTAGAAATAATAAAATAGATAAAACGAAGCGTCATGAAGCGGGAGTTTTACAGGCGGTTTTCCGTGATAAAAGAAAAGCATGGACAGAGGGGGACGGGCGATGGTACAGGTGATTAAAAATGCATTACTTACGAATGGGCAAAAGGCAGATATTTTAATTGAAAATGGGCGAATCAAGGATGTTGTCGCAGATGCAGGCAGCTTTTATCCAGTTCTGGCAGATGCAGAAGGGATGTATGTTTCGCCTGGGTGGATTGATCTACATACACATGCTTTTCCAAAATATAAGCCTTATTGCGCTGTCCCTGATAAAATTGGTTATCAAACAGGAGTAACCACTGTAGTCGATGCGGGAAGCAGCGGAGCAGATACGATAGAGGAATTCCACCAGATTGCAAAAGCGGCAAAAACCAGGGTGCTTGCTTTTCTGAATATCTCAAGGATTGGTTTAAAACAAATGGATGAATTAGCAGATATAAATAATATTTCCTGGAACGCAATACAAAATACGGCAGCTGATTATCCTTTTTTCATTATTGGGTTAAAAGCGAGGATGAGTGCCAGCGTGGTGGGGGATAATGGGTTAAAACCGCTGCAACTGGCAGTAAAGTACAGCAAAGCGCTCAGGAAGCCGCTCATGGTCCATGTAGGCAGCGCCCCGCCCATGCTGGAGGAGATACTGCCTTTGTTAAAGAAAGGGGATATTCTCACACACTGTTATCATGGGAAACACGCCAATCATATTCTAAAGCCTGGAGGAGAAGTTGCCTCGGCTTTAGCGGAAGCCGTCCAAAGAGGTATCTATCTTGATGTAGGGCATGGGAAATCAAGCTTTTCCTTTTCTGTAGCCAAAAAAGCAATGGAATCAGGAATATCTTTTGATACAATCAGTACGGATATTTATGAGGAAAATCAAATAAATGGCCCCGTGTACAGCATAGCAGCAACATTGACGAAATTCCTGGCATTGGGTTATTCATTGGAAGCGGTTATCCGTGCGGTAACAGAAATCCCGGCACAGGTTTTAAAGCAGCCGAAGCTAGGTAATTTTCACCGCGGTTCTTATGCAGAATTTACTTTTTTTACTGTCGAGCATCAACAAAAAACGCTGGTTGACTCGATGGGAAATGAAATCATCACAAACCAAGTGATTAAACCGCAGGCTGTTTATCTCGGTAATGAATATATTGAATTGGAAAAGCATTATTCCTATGAATAGCAGGGGGAAGGGACCCCTTTCCGGTTGACTACAAATTTTAGTATGAGCAGGATTCTTGGTATAATAAGAAAGTAGAAAAAGATATAACAAGCATGGGCATGCGTTCATCAGGAGATACAGTGTGAAAGTAAGGGGAATGACGGGCACGCATACAGTGGATTTGGATATAGAAAGGTAGAGATGACAATGAAGCTAAATTTAAGACAGGGATCCTTATACTTACAGGTGAAGGAGATATTGAAGGAACGAATAATTAACGGACAATATCCCAAAAACAGCTTAATTCCTTCTGAACCGGAATTAGAAAAAGAATTCGAAGTGAGTAAAATTACGATTCGCCGGGCGGTGGAACAATTAGCTCAGGAAGGATATGTGGAGAAAAAAAGCGGCATTGGGACGACAGTACTGGCGAACCAGGCTGTTTCGAAGCTTTCCAAAGGACAGCGTTTTTCTGAATATCTGATTGGGGAAGGTCATCAATTAGGTAAAAAGCTGATCGAGGTGGAAAAAGTAGACGCTATCCTGCCTGCTATCCATGATTTAGCTGGGGAAGGCGCTTATTGTGTAGAACGTCTCTATACATTAGACGATAAGCCCTACATTCATTTCAGGCATTATATTCCATCATCGATTTCCCTGCCAAATGATCCCAATGTCTTTGTCAATTCATTATACGATATGCTCTATCAGGAGGGAATCCGCTTCTTTCGGTTCAAGGATGAATTCAGCGTGGCTATCCCGGAGCCGGCTGTTGCAGAGATGCTGGAAATGGAGCTGCAGCCGTTACTGCAGCGGGAACGTTTTTCTTATGACGAGCGTGACAGGCTGGTAGAATATTCGGTTGCTTATTACCGGACAGATATCCATAAGTATATTGTTAATTTTAATGTATAGCGAAAAGCGTACCTGAAGTAAGGTACGCTTTTGCTGTGCTTATAGCATTATTTTGGGAGTTTGCTTTCCAGTACTTCCTTTAATACCAGGGCATGATTGTGTTCTTTATCTTTGGCAGCATACAATAAAATAAGTGTCTGCTGCTTTTGCAGTTTCTGGAGTTCAGCTAATTTCTTTAATTTTTCATCATCATTTAGCAGTTCTTTTTTATATGCTGATTTAAAATCTGCAAATTTTTCAGGGTCATGGTTAAACCATTTTCGTAATTCTGGCGTAGGTGTTACTTCTTTGGCCCAATCATCGAGCTCTGCGTCTTTTTTGGAAATTCCCCGCGGCCAGACTAAGTCCACTAATACACGATATCCAGAGTCGTTAGATTTTTCATAGATACGTTGCAGTTTGATAGACATTGATTATTCCGCCTTTCCAACCAGTTGATTTCTCTTTAAGTTTATCATTTATGCGATTTGGTTTCTATGGATTGGTTCAGGCTGGAATAATTATATCTCAACTTTCGCACCTAAGAATAAGCAAATATATCTTACTTTTTTAATGTGCAAATGTTGATTAATATTTATACGGTTTGCTTGCGCCTTCTTGCTAAAAACAGCAGGAACCCGCCTGCTGCAATAAATGCCAGTCCCCAGATTCCTTTTTCTGCATAATTAGAAGCAGTATCAGGGAGCTTTTTCTTTTTATCCCTATCGCTTTCAACTGTTGAGGCTGCTTCCATGTCCACGTCAGCTTCCGCTGTTTTTGGAGATTCCTTCACATAAGAAGTCTCCTCTGTTGCCGGAGGTTCTTTGTCCGGGCTTGTGATGACGGAAGGCTCTGTTTTCTTGTCTGCTTCCTTTTGAATCGCATTTCCAGTATCTATAATCGTATCAGCGTCAACTATTTCCCCGGAAATAATCAAGTCAGCAAGAAAGTCTCCTTGCAGGTTATAAATATTCGCCTTCAAGTCCGTATTTTCGAGCTTTGTTAAGCTGAATAGTGTCTGCAGGGTGATCGGCTCTTCTCCTTCATCTGTAACAAGAACAAATTCTACATGGAACTGAAAGATATCAATCAATTCATGGAAAATAGATAATAGCTCCGTAGCTTGTCCAGGCGTTAATTCTGTCGCTTTCTCAAAATCGGAAAAAGCCATCATGCGTTCTGCTAAATTGAGCATTCTAGCAATTGTTTCATC
This sequence comes from Oceanobacillus aidingensis, assembly GCF_042654105.1. Taxonomy (NCBI): domain Bacteria; kingdom Bacillati; phylum Bacillota; class Bacilli; order Caryophanales; family Bacillaceae; genus Oceanobacillus; species Oceanobacillus aidingensis. Next base: position 51,500 of record NZ_JBHSFT010000007.1, read on the forward strand.
ACTGGTGATGTCTGGAATACTCCGAATATGCTCTTCCAAACGAAGCAGTTCATCCTCTGTTAAATCGAACTCCTCCATAAAAAAGCTTAAATCAAAGAAATCCTCCTCCCAAATAATTTCGCCGTCTAAATCGTTGAATAAATCATCTAAGAAAACATAGCTATGGATGTCTAGCCCGTTATCAGAGATAAGCTGCAGAACATCTTCTGTGGCCATTTCAAAATAAGGACCGACATTGCTCAAATCTTTATGGATGATTTCTCCTAAAAAGTCGGACAGCTCGTCGACCGTCTTAAAATCATTTAACTCAGATCCGTAAAGAGCTAATGCATTTTCAACATGGTCAGAAGTAACTTGAAAGCCCCGGATTGCTGTTGCTTCGGCCAGATAATCTGCAAGTTTTTGGTCAAAATCAGGCTCTCTGGGTGTTAAATTGTATAAGTAATAGTCCGTGTTCATATAAAGATCATCTAAAAAAATATAATCCTCTAAGGTTTCGCCAAACTCAGCCAGGGTTGCCCGGAGGGTACTCTGGTCAATATTATAATCACTATAAATCTGTTTTAAATTGTTACCATCTTGATGGATGACCTCTCCTAAGAAGTCTTTTAAATCGGTGACGGTATCAAAGTCCTCTAGATAGAAATCATAAAGCGACAACGAAAATGCGATATCCTCTTTGGTAACTGTAAAGCCGCGTACTTCACTAATTTCCGTTAAATAATTCTCCAAATCTTTTTGAAAGCTGTTTGATTGCGCATCTGCAGTCCCAGGTAAAACGACAAACAAAAATAAGAATAATGCAAAAATTTGTGTCGATTTCCTCATTTCTTCTCCTTTTCGATTAAAATAACTAGCTCAATGAGAAAATTATAGCCTTGAAATCCCTTTCTGGCAATCTATTTTTTGAAATATTTTTCAAATTTAAAAAGTATAGAGATTTCACACTGTCAAAAGAAGGATTACATCAGGAAACGTTTACAAAATATAAAGGTTATGTCACTATTAGTATACAAGTATTCATCGATTGATAAAGGAGATATGCCGCATGAAGACATTTTATCCGAAGAAACAGCTGAGTAAGGAATCTAAGGGTGAGCAAGTGCTTGCAGAATTAAGAATGAGGATTATTTCCCGCGAAGTCAAGGCAGGAACGGTACTATCAGAAAATCAACTGGGGGCTTTATTTGATGTCAGCCGCTCTCCGGTGCGAGAAGCACTGCGTGTGCTGGCCAGTGAAAATCTTGTGCGATCCGAGCGGATGGGTGCAGTTGTTGTCGGTATCTCTGAAAAAAATATTGAAGAAATTTATGATGTCCGCTTAATGGTGGAATCCTTTACGTTTGAACGTCTATTGAAAATGCAGACAGATGCACTGGTTCAAGAATTAAGGAAAACGTTAGAGATGATGGAAATTGCAATCAAATACAAAGATGTAGATCAATTTTCTTTTCTAGATCTGGAATTTCACGAAACGGTTATTAAATACATTGACCATCATCATATTATGATGCTGTGGACGAATTTAAGACCTGTTTTGGAATGCCTGATTATTTTATCGATGCGCTACCGGATGATAACGGATGAAAAAGATTTTGAACGTGTTCTTTATAACCATGAGCTTATCGTGGAAGCCATTGATAAAAAGGAAAAGAATTTAGTGGACCTGGCTTTTGAGAGAAACTTTCATGATGTGCACAATCAAGTAGAACCTATCTGGACAGAGGAAGAGATGATGAAGACGGTAAGAGAATATAGTGCAAAAGAATAGGCAGCAAGCTATTTTAATATAAAATAGCTTGCTGCCATTATCTTCAAATTGTTTTATCTTGGACGATTTTTCCATCTTGCATTTCAATGATATGATCGGCAAAGGTCAACATGTCCATATCATGTGTAACCATTAAAACCGTAATATTTCGTTCCTTTGCGAGCCTTTGGATAAGTGTCATTACTTCTTTAGAGCGTTTGGAATCAAGGCTGGCAGTAGGCTCATCGGCAAAAAGCATTTTAGGGCTGTGAATAATCGCTCTTGCTACAGCGATGCGCTGCTTTTCTCCTCCAGATAAAGAGGCCGGATAAGCATCTTTTCGTTTCCACATATCGACCAGTTCTAAAATCTCTCTGATTTCCTTTTTCTGCGTTTGCTTGGAAAGAGGGGTTTCCGCAGTCTCCAGCATCAGAGACAGTTGTTCCTGGACGGTTAAAAAGGGAACCAGATGCGCAAATTGAAAAATAAACCCAAACTGTTTCGCCCGAATTTGACGGAGCTCTTCCCTTCGCATCGATGTCAGCTGTTGCTGCTCGAAGGAAATCTGCCCATCAGATGCTGTCTGCAATCCTGCTGCAATGGTCAGCAGGGTACTCTTGCCTGAACCGGAAGCACCGGTTAAGGCAGTAATTTTTCCTTCTGGCAGGGTAACATCAATCCCTTTTAATATCTCTTCTTTCACCTCTCCGTGAGTAAATGTTTTTTGCACGTTTTTCATCGTAAATAAACTCATTTTACATCTCTCCTTGCTGTATAGCCTGCATTGGCTCGACACGCTTAATTTGAATCCCGGACAACGTGGCTCCGATAAATCCAATGATGATAAAAACGAGAGAGAGCAGTCCTGTTGCCTGCCATGTTAAATGAAAAGGCATTCCGCTTGGCGCCAGTACTTGGAAAGTCTGGCTAATGACAATAGATAAAATCAGCGAGATCACAGAGATGATAAGCATCTGCGCCCACATCATTTGAAACAGCTTTCCTGTCTTAACACCTAATGCCTTTAATATGCCGTAAATACCCAGCTTTTGAACGTTGATCATATAGAAAAAGATGGCAAACAACATCCCGCTGATAACCAGCAGGAAGATGACAATCATATTCAGTGACATCTGTTCGGCACTGTAGCTCGGGATCGTATTTAAAAATTCACTATTTGAAAAAGCCTGCAGATTTTCGAAGGCTGGTGCATCCCCCGTGATAAATGCGAGCTGCATCGAGTCGGTATGGAAGAACGTTTGAAAATCATCCGGGTTGATAAATGCCGCCGGTGAGTGACTGTATTTTTCATGTTCTACAAATCCTGCTACCGTCAATGTCTGTTCCCACTGTTCATTTGTTATTTCATCTCCTACCGCGATTCCTTCTTCTTCCAGTGATGCATCTAAAATAACATCGCCAGCGTTGACCTCTGGAAAATAGGTGCTGTCCGTTGCTGCTACATAAGCAACGCTGCGCTGTTTATCTGCAGTGTCGATAAAATTCCCCATCTGGATTGAGAAAAACGTGGTCTCAGGCTGTTCTTCTGTTATTTCTTGCTGCTGCTCTTCTGACAGACTGGAGAAGCTGTAGGTTTCGTCTGCTTCTTCCTCCATATAAAACGTCCCGCCCGGCAAATTTTTAATCAGTGAAGCATTGTCCTGCGAGAGCCCATTTGCCAGGCCGGATATAATAAAAGTTAATAAGCTGATTAAAAAAACAATCGAGCCCAGGATGGTATAACGTAATTTATTCTTCTTCATTTCTTTCCATGCCATTTTCATCTTGCTCTAACCTCCTGAATGTTTCGTATATCCAGAAGTATATAGGGCGAATATGAACGCAATATGAACAGGAAATGTCAACAGAGGTGTTGCAAGTATTTTAAGAGGGAAATAAAAAAGCCGATTTCTGTCACTTAAGTTTGAATGGAAAGATTCAAAATAAATGAAAGAATATCGACTATGTTTCATAATCTATGGAATTAATTAGCTGCGAAACGATTTACATAAACAATCAGCTGGTCTGGCCTTGCATAAATCTAACAGGTAATTGATAAAGACTATCCAGCTCCACATCTGCATTATTTATCCGTTTCATCAGTAAATCAATCAAGAGATCGACAAATTGATCAATCGGCTGTAAGATGGTCGACAGCTGCGGAAAATAGTTTTGGATAAATTCCGTCCCGTCATAACCAATTACTTTTAAATCTCCCGGGATATCAATCCCTAATTCCTGCGCTTTGTTAAGAACCAAAATGGCTGTTAAATCATCCGTACAAAAAATACTGTCTATATCCTCTTTGGATAATATCTGGCGAATTTCCGTAGCTTTTAAAAATGGAGAATGCTCCAAGGGGAAGTGGTAAACCATTGGTTCTAACTGATGCTCCTTTAATACAGATAAATAGCCTTCCAGACGCTTGTTTGTCGGTGAATCGGATTCATTCGTCCCTGTGAGGATGGCAATTTTTCTGCCGCCTCTTTGATAGAGCTGCTCCGTTGCCAGACGGCCGCCTTGATAGCTGTCGCTGGAGACAATAGGAATACCTTCTGCCAGATGACGGTCAAATGAAATAATAGGCAGCCCCACATTTTCATATTCCGGAATTCCCAGATTATGCGCTCCTGCAATAATACCATCTACTTTGTTAGCAGCGAGCATTTTTAAGTAGTCCCGTTCTTTCTCCTTGTTATTGGCGCTGTCACAAAGAATCGTTTTATATCCTTTTTCAAATAGCTTTGTCTCCATTTTGGATGCTAATTCGCCAAAAAAAGGGTGAGATACAGTAGGGAAGATCAGACCAATCAATTGTGTATCTTTTCCCTGCAGCGAGCGGGCCATCGAGTTCGGCTGGTAATTTAATTCTTCCATCGCTTTGTGTACCTTATCGATGGTTTTCTGGCTTAGGTAGCCATAATGATTAATTACCCGTGAAACGGTTGTTGCTGAAACGCCTGCCCTTTTCGCTACATCTGTCAATTTAACTCCCATGATGCTCTCACCCTTTACTTATTACTCATTCATTTCGCGTAAGGTCCAGAAATCTCCCGTATAATCCCCTTCAAACCCTTGAAGGAAGATATGCGTCTGCTGCGGGTCTTTCACAAAAACACGGCTCGTGATGACGCGATAGCCATCATTAACAAAAACCTCGCAGACAGAACGATCTGCAAAAATATGCAATGTCAGCTTATCCTGTCTTTTGAGTGCAGCAGTTCTAGTGGAACCATAGGACTCTCCAAAAGGGATACCTGCCTTACTGCGGTCCATGCTTATTGTATCATGTTTTGCATCGAAAGAAATCTTCAGACCTTCTTTATTCTGCTTATCTGCAAATAAATATAAAGAGCCGGATGTACCTGCATTTAATTCGAGCTTTAATTCATAAACATTGCTGTCAGGTGAGCTTAATAACGTATCGGATGCTTGTGCAGAACCCTGCAATTCCTGATGATTCTGCCGTAATTCCTGCATTTCTGCAACTGGTTTTTGGTACAGATGATTTTCCTTGATGGACAATTCTTTCACGATACTGAGGCAATGCGCCCATCCTTCTTCAAAGGTAGGATAATCAATTTCCGGCAGCCCAATCCAGCCAACGCTCAATACACGGCCATCCGGTGCCTGGAATGCTTGTGTTGCATAGATATCAAAGCCTTCATCAAGGTTGATTAAATCAGACGTGTTTTCGATCGATACCGTCTCTTTATTAAATGAGGAACCGATGACATACATATTTGGATAGATATTTTGATAAGAGGAAATGTCTTTGTCTAAACCCTGTGGGCAGAACAGCAGCACAGGCTGACCGTCTACCAAAACGAAATTAGGGCATTCCACCATAAAGCCCATTTCTTCTGTTGTATAATCTAATTCACCAAGCAATTCCCAATCTGTCAGATTGCTGCTTTGGTAAGCTAATACCGCACCTTTTTCATTTTTTGTTTGGGCACCAATCATCATCAGGTAATGATTCTGATAACGAAATACCTGCGGGTCCCGAAATTCATGTGTATAGCCTGCCGGCGGACTATCGATTAAGGGTTCCGTTATTTTTTCTACTTCCATTTCCGTGTTCATCCAAGCACCCAGCTGATAAGAATGACGCTCCCACTCCTCGTTACGCACATTTCCTGTATACATTAAAAATAGCTTGTCTTCTACTGTCATCGCTGAGCCTGAATAAACCCCATGACTATCATAAGGAGAATCGGGTAATAAAACGTAATCATGCTGCTCCCAATCAACTAAATTATCCGATACCATATGATACCAGGACTTCACGCCGTGCACAGGTCCAAATGGATAGGCCTGATAAAATAAATGCCACTTCTCATTGTAGAATGAGAAACCGTTCGGATCATTTAAGAGGCCGGTTTTCGGTTGAATATGAAATGCCAGCTTCCATCCGGACTGCTCTAACTCTGCCGCAAGCATATCCTGATAGCTTTTAGACCATTGGTGATAAGGTTTATAACGCAAAGGTGTCGTCCATTCTGTTATTAATTCCATACTTTTTCAACTCCTTATATCTATTAAACTTCTTATATAGAACATATGCAATAATCATTAATATGTCAAACGTATAACATAATATTATCTAAATTAAAAGCATTTATATAAATGATTAGTGAAATATATGATAAACGATTGACATATTGGTTTTTTGTTTGTATGATAAAAAAAACGGTTACAGGGAGGAAGAAATCATGAATCATAAGCAGGTTGCAGAAGATATCCTGAAAATGCTTGGCGAAGATAATATACAAGCTGCCGCTCATTGTGCAACTCGTTTACGTTTAGTCTTAAAAGATGATGAAAATATTGACCAGCAAGGATTAGATAATCATCCAGATATTAAAGGAACGTTTAAACAAAATGGTCAGTTCCAGATTATTATCGGTCCTGGTGATGTAAATAAAGTGTATAAAGAATTAACAGATGCAACAGGCATTCAAGAAGTATCCAAAGACGATTTGAAAGCAATATCGGAGGAAGAGAAAAAACCGAATCCAATCATGTCATTTATTAAATTACTGTCTGACATCTTCGTGCCGATTATTCCGGCCTTAGTAGCGGGCGGTTTATTGATGGCTTTAAATAATGTGCTGACATCTCCGGATTTATTCGGCCCGCAGTCGGTTGTAGAAATGTTTCCTGCCATTGAAGATGTAGCCAGTATTATTAATCTGCTTTCTTCTGCGCCATTTGCCTTTTTACCAATTCTGATTGGTTACTCCGCCACGAAGCGATTTGGCGGTAATCCGTACTTAGGTGCTGCAATGGCGATGGCCATGGTTATGCCGGATTTAGTCAATGGCTATGCGGTAGCAAATGCGATTGAGGACGGAACAATGAGCTACTGGAACATTTTTGGTCTGGACGTAGCACAAGCTGGGTATCAAGGGTCTGTATTGCCAGTCTTGGCAGTGTCATGGATTTTGGCTAACATTGAGAAGTTCTTCCATAAACGGCTGGCGAATGCATTTGATTTTACCTTTACACCAATGTTTGCGGTAATTATTACTGGATTTTTAACGTTTATTTTTGTCGGACCACTGATGCGTTCCTTGTCTGACGGATTAACAGACGGTCTTGTGTGGTTATACCAGACCACAGGAGGATTTGGCTTAGGGATCTTCGGAACGTTCTATTCTGCAATTGTTATCACGGGGCTGCACCAAAGCTTCCCGACGATTGAAACGATGCTGCTTGCGGATGTAGCAAACACTGGCGGTTCCTTTATTTTCCCGGTTGCTTCCATGGCAAACGTAGCCCAGGGTGCGGCATGTCTGGCAATCTTCTTTGTTACAAAGAATAAAAAGCAAAAAGGTCTGGCGTCTTCTGCAAGTGTATCTGCGATGCTGGGTATTACAGAACCGGCGATTTTCGGGGTGAACTTAAAACTGAAATTTCCATTCATTTGTGGAATGATTGGGGCAGGCATTGCTTCTGCATTTATCGGCTTTTTCCATGTGCTTGCAGTAGCAATGGGACCGGCGAGTGTGATTGGTTTCATTTCCATTGCACCTAATTCGATTCCAATGTTTCTGATTGGTATTGTCATTAGTATGGTAGTTGCTTTTACGTTAACCTTTATCTATGGAAAGCGAAAATTAGCTGCGCCAGAAAATGATAAAAGCCCGGAAGAACCGGCAAATGAAACGAATACGGAAGCTACTTCTGTTCAAGCAGGCGAAGTAACAATCAGCTCCCCGCTTACTGGAAAGCTTATTCCGTTACAGGAAGTGAATGATCAGGTGTTTTCATCAGAGATGATGGGGAAAGGGATAGCTATTTATCCTGAAAAACAGCTGATTGTAGCTCCGGCAGATGGGACGATTACCGTCACTTATGATTCTGGGCACGCTTTTGGAATTCGTACGGATCAAGGAGCAGAAATCTTAATCCATATCGGTATTGATACTGTAAATCTGAATGGAGAAGGCTTTGATTGCAAAGTAAGCCAAGAACAGCAAGTGAAAAAAGGCGATATTTTAGGAGCATTCAACATCGATGGAATAAAAAATGCCGGTTATGATCCAACGGTAATGATCATTATCACCAATACGGGTGATTATGCGGAAGTATTTCCTGTAAATCAGAAAGCAGTTACGGAAGGCGATAATTTACTGCATTTAAATAGATAAACAGTCTATCTCCCTACAAGAGGAAGATTGGTTTCAGACAGTATATTAATAATCTGAAAAAGAGAAGGGACATTTTGTCATCCTTCTCTTTTTCACGTTGGATTAACTCTTTATTTTAGTTTGTTTCTGTGAACAGGGTAAGAATAAAAAAGCAGGCAAAGCTGATTAGAAGTGTGACTCCGCCTCCAATATAAAGAATAAGTGTAAGCAGCTGCGGCAGCTCAAATGGCTGTACCATATACAACCACATTCCAAGCGTTAAACCAATGGATCCTGCTGCTGCACTCCATACATGGAGGGCTGTTAAGAAAGGTGATTTTGGCTGAAAAACTTTATAGAATATTGCCCAGCAAAATAGGGACAGCCAGCCGACTACCAGACTGTGGGCATGAACAGGGCGGAATGCATATGATCCTGAACCTGCCATATGTGCGCCCAGAATGGCACCGATGAGACCGAAAACTCCTGATAAGATTAATAACAAACGACTTGGATTTTTAATCATAATGTCCTCCTTATTTCTTTTGCTTCATCGTAACGAATGAATATGAACGCATTGTGAATAAGGAGAAAAACTTAGTTAGAAATCGGCAAAGTAACAATAAAGATAGTTCCGGCAGTTTCACCAGGTCTGGCTATGACAGTACCGCCGTGTAAATCTATGATTGTAGCCACAATGGATAAGCCCAATCCTGTGCCTTTTACACTCCTTGTACGGGAAGCATCCGCCCGATAAAAACGGTCAAAAATACGTTCTGCTTCCTCTTCAGAAATACCAATTCCCGTGTCTGTAAAAGAAATAGAGCATTGCTCATTTGTATATGTGAATTGAATATCAATACTGCCGCCTGATTGATTATATTTTAATGCGTTGGAAAGCAAATTATCCCAAACCGTATTTAACAGTGAAGGGTCGCCGTAAATTTCCAAGTCAGGGAGTGTGTAGCTCAGCATGATTTCTTTTTCATGAATCAGCCATTGATAACTTTTTAATAGGTTTTTTAATTGACTGCTGACGTTAAAATGCTTCTTTTTTACAATGTGCTTTTCATGATCAAGCGAAGCAAGCAGCAGCAATTGGTCCGTCATGGTGGATAAACGTCCGGTTTCTTCATTAATAATTGAGATATACTGCTGCCTGTCTTTTTCTGTTAATTCGTTATCCTCCAGCAAGTTCGTATACCCTTTGATATTAGATAATGGAGATTGAATATCGTGCGAGATATTAGAAACAAATTCTTTGCGTACTTGTTCGTTTTCCACAATTTGTTTCGCCATCTGTGAGAAACTTGAGGATAACTCTCCAAGCTCATCCTTTCGTTTCGTGCTCAAGGCATTCACCTGGAAATCTCCTTTAGCCAGCTGTTTAGTAGCATCACTAAGCCGGGAAATGGGTTTGATAAGGTAATTTGTGCTAAAAAGAACAAACAAAATACTAAGGATAATTGTTAAAGCAAAGAGCACTCCAAATAATAAATGCATTTCGTTGAAGAGCAGCTTGATGTCTGGTCGGATAAATAGTGCGAAGCTCTCTCCCTGATACGTAAGCGGCACCCCAATGGAATTCTTCAGCTCATTGGCAAAAAAACCTGTTACAAAGGTTTCCTGAGGGAAATGGAGCATGCCATGGTAAACTTCCCCGTTCAGCACATTTTCCACGACAGCTGATTCCAGATTATTTTCCCGGAAGGCTGCTCCGAAGAACTGTTCTTGACTTGAGTTATCCACAAGGTATAGTTGATAACCGACATCTGCTATATTTGATAAATAGTCGCTGATATCGATTTCTGGATTATTTTCAATAAACGCAGCCATATCTAAGGCGATTTCTGTATTTTTTGCATCGTTTTGGGGCTTCAGAGAATGCTGGTAATAGGTATTCGATATGAAAAAGGCAATCACACCACTAAGCAGCATGATACCAATAGTGACAGCAGCAAATTTAACATATAGTGACCGCATTATTCTGCTGACTCCAGACAATAGCCAACACCTCGGACAGTTTTAATGGAAAAAGCAGAAGTCAAGGAAGAAAAACGCTCCCGCAGTCGTTTGACATGAACATCTACGGTACGGTCATCACCTTCATAATCGATTCCCCACACTTTTTCAATCAGTTGTGAGCGGGTAAACACATTTTGTGGATAAGTTGCCAATAATGCTAATAATTCAAATTCCTTTAAGGGAAGTAACAGGGTTTTATCCCCAATCTTTACCTCATAACTATCCAGATTAATTTCGGTATCTCCCAATCGTATGATATGCGTATCGTTCTCCTGATGGTAGCGGCGCAGTAAAGCATGAATACGGAAGCTGAGTTCACGCGGTTCAAATGGTTTTACTAGATAATCATCTGTTCCCGCCAGAAAGCCTTCTTCCTTATCCTCAATTTGCCCTTTGGCTGTGAGTAAAATAATCGGAATATCGTATTGCTTACGAATTTCTTTTGTCAGCTGAAAACCGTCCATAAATGGCATCATTACATCGACGACGGCTAAATCACAGCTGGTTTTATTTAAGAGAGATAAAGCATTTGCACCATCCTTGGCTTCTGCAACGAGAAAACCTTCCTTTTCAAGCTGGATCCGGACAAGCTGTAAAATGCGGGTATCATCATCAACAATTAAGATTCTTTGCATATGGGTAGTCTCCATTCATACTAGTTCATACTTAGTTTAAGCTTACAGCAAATGATAGCAAGCTGCCAAATTATTCTTCGATGCTTACGTGATTAACCGGAACATAACGAATATGCCAATACACCAGCCCTATTCCCGACAACACACTGATAATAGAGAAAATCAGCATCCCGAAAAGACCAAATTTAAAATATCCGAAAAGGAGTCCAATAACGAATAGGATAGGCGAACTCAGCCGTCGTACGCTTGTCTCCAGAGATCCTCGCAGCATGGATTCTCTCCATGAGAAAAGCTCAATAAAGGAGTTAAATCGAAAGCCAAGCCAGCCTGTTTTAGTAATATCCACAATGATATAGATCGAAGCCAGCCAAAATAGATAGCCAGTCCAATGCGGTGCAGATACAATCAGCACCGCAATTAGGAGTCCTGTAAGCTGAACAAGCGGCATCAGCACCGGTAAATTGCGGAAGAAGGATTTAAAATAGGCATCGGTGAATATCATTTCACTGCTTTGCTTTTGAAACATAACCTGTGATTCCTTCCAGAGCCTGATTGGTTTTGCAGAAGGAGGTTTGTACCCTTGCTGCCGGACATTGGTAAATAAAAGATTAACCCATTTTCCTCTTGTTTGTTCATCCATTTCAGCAATTTTTAAAAAATGGGTTCCATGATAAGCAAGCTTGTCAGATACAAAAGTAATAGCGATAACACTTAAGGTTATCCACATTATCCACAGAGGTAAATGTAATAAGATACCCTGTGATAAACTTATCCACAATATAAGGATTAGAATAATGGATATCGAACGAATAATAAAAGAGGAGATATGAATCTGTGCATATTTTTTCCATAGGGTTAGCAAACATACGCCTGAGAGATAGTAAAGCCATAAATATCCCAAAGAAAGCAGAGATAAAGAGAATAGTTTGCTTAGAAAAGGTGCAGCAATGATAAAAAACAACGTTGCGGTAAGTAGCATCATACTAGTTGAATAGACGATTGCATATTGAGAGATGCGCCGCAGCAAGGGAATATTTCTGCTTAAGAAAAGCTGGTCCGCCAGATAAGTAAATAATTTGATATGATGGAAGAAAAAGCTTATTACCAATATCATCATCCAGCCATACCAGCCAATGAAATTTAATAGAAAGGGGATATCCTGCAGCCATTCCATGTAGAAAAAAGCACCAATAGCAATCCCGGGAATCAAGATATAGATAAATAAGGTCCAATCCAGTATCAGCTTGCTGGCTTCCCATAGATTTTTATAATCGGACTGGAGCCGTTTGAGGAACAGCGTGCGTGCAGTTCCATTCATGATACGTCCTCCTCTAATAATTCATAAAAACAATCTAAAAGAGAAGTGCCAGCGGACTGATTTGTTTCTTTTTGTAACTCCAGTAAATCTCCTTGGAAAATCGTGTTTCCTTCGTTTAAAAGAATGAACCGGTCACAGAGTTTCTCTGCGGAATCCAGGACATGTGTAGACATCAACAAAGCGGCTCCGCGTTCTTTTTCCTGATACAGCAGGTTAATCAAATGCTTTGTTGCGATTGGATCTAATCCAATAAAAGGTTCATCAATGATATAAATGTCCGCTTCTGTCATAAAGCTTAGACAAATCAATGTTTTTTGCCGCATTCCTTTGGAAAAATGAATAGGCAGTTCATGTTCTTTACCCGTAAGCGAAAATTTCTTGAGAAGATCCTTTGCGCGGGGCTCCCAAATAGTTTGGGGCATTTCATAAGACGTCGCAGCAAGCCGTAAATGCTCCCAGAGCGTAAGGCGATCATAGAGAATCGGCTCTTCGGGGATGTAGGCCAGCTGTTTGTCTTTTTCTAATTCAATATTTCCATGTACATGCTCCATGGTGCCGATGATTGATTTGATTGTTGTACTTTTCCCGGCGCCATTTGCTCCGATTAAACCGACAATTTCACCGGGACAGATGGTGAAATGAATGTTTTGCAGATAAGGTTCCTTTTGCTGATAACCTGCTGAATCGATATGTACCTGCAGCACAGAATCTCCTCCCTGAGTTATAGAGTGTGTTTCTATTTAAGTAAATGAATTATTCTATAATAGAAATACGGTAAATCAGGAAAAAGGTTTCGTTTTAATAAGAAACAGCGGCTTTCCAAAGCTATATTCATTTTATCTGTTTGCTTTCAAGTATGCCTTTCCATTAAGATAGATATAATAGAAATAATTTGAAAATTTGTTCGCAGGAGGAAGATAGAATGGCAACGTTTGAAGAGTTTATGAAGATCGATTTACGTGTAGGTACGGTATTGCATGCAGAACCGCTCGAAAAGGCGCGTGTTCCGGCGATTAAATTACGGATTGATTTTGGCGAGGAGCTTGGTGAAAAGCAATCATCGGCACAAATTACAAAGCGCTATACACCAGAGGATTTGATAGGACGTCAGGTTGTTGCGGTCGTTAATTTTCCGCCGCGTCGAATTGCCGGCTTTAAATCAGAGGTGCTTGTCGTTGGCGGCGTAGAAGAAGAGGGAGATGTCGTTTTGCTTCGTCCGGATGAGCAAGTAACAAACGGGACGAAAATTTCGTGAAGCGCTAAGTTTAAAATCAAAAAAGAACTGTCCATCTATCTTGAACGGACCTTTGCAACGGTTTGTTCAAAGATGCGTGGAAAGTTCTTTTTTTCGCAGTAAACTGGCTGTGCGGATTCCACTGAATAAAGATTTATTTTATTCTTGTACCGGCTGTTCGATACTTCCCATAAATAAAATAATATCCTCTTCTGTATTGGTGATGGTGAATAGAAATGGACGGTTGATATTCATGGTAAACGTATCTTCCAATACAGCAGAAGTTTCTTCTACCTCCACTGAAGTAGCGCCGGCAGCTTCTGTTCCTTCTTCATCGACGTCGATAAATGTTTTATGAAAAATTCTGCTGATATAAGCGTCTGAAGCATCCGTTCCCTCAAACATGTTGGATAAATCAGCCTGATTCGGGTCAAAGGCCTGTTCCATGCCAAGATGAATGAAAAAGTCATTGAGCTCCGATTCATATTCCAGCGTGAAGGATGGAAGTAATACCGTTCCTATTTGCTGCTCTAACGCATCCATGCTTTCTTGCCATTTTTCCAAAGAAAAGTCTTCTCGGAAATTAGAAAAGCTCGTGTCCTCACTTGGCAGGAAAATCTGCATTTGTATGGTTTCTTCCTCTTCATAAGGCAAGGAAACAACCTGGACATTCTCATCTTCCCAATAATGTAAGTCTTTCTTATACAAAGTCATCATCGGTGTTTCTATAGTGGAGCCATCTTCTAAAGAAAATTCCTGTTCTTCTGTTAAGGTTTCATCGAAGGGATACGTCCAATCTCCTTGAAAGTAAACGGCATTAAGCAAGAATAAAATTAAATCAGGAGAAATATCATCTGCCATATGATCAATCCGGTCATTGGTCTGTTCAGCAACCCAATCATTGATGGCATCAGCAGTTGTTAAAGGGTCTATTTTTGCCTGATAATATGTTTCCAGTGCTTCTTGATACGCAGCATTTATTTCCATGTCCTCCCTGAACCATACAGCATTGGCGAGATACAGTTCTACCTCCTGATTATCTGCTGCTTGCTCCATTAACAAATCGTGGTCGGCAGAAAGCAAGGCATCCGAGTCGATGTTTTCCAGGCCAAGCACTTCTTCCATTTCTGCTTTTGTTTTCCCATCTGCGCCGTGATAGGTCATGTTCAGTGCTGTCCAAATACTGATAGGCGAAATAAATACATTACCATCCTCGTTCTTGTCTAATCCGGAGAGTGCTTCAAACCCAAGCTGGTTTAATCCTGCCTGTACGGTTTCTTTGGAAGCATCGTCTGGCGATTCTATATCGGCAGGCGATGGATTTTCTTCAGAATCAGAGGAATTGCAAGCGGTTAAAATAAGAACGATACAAAGACAAAGTAATTTTTTCATCATTTTATCAGCATCTCCTTATATGATTTTGTTAAACATATCATACATGAAAGGGGGGAACAACTATGCCTGAACCCCGCGCCAAAATACCTTCCACATCGACTCCCCATGACTTTCAATAACATCCATTTCATAATAGTTTGTTTCATACGATAGACCGTCCAATAAACCATAAAAAGCGCGAGCAGCTTCTTCTGGAGAAACTTCTTCTGTAACAGCACCATCTGCCTGTGCTTTTTTTATCTCTTCTTTAAAGGACGCCCGTGCCTGCTCCTCGCTGTCACGCAATATTTCTAAAACTTTGTCCTTTAAACCTTTAGGAGGATAAGAGGAAAAACGATTATAAAATTCAATACTGCTGTCGTGATTTGCCATGTCCTTCACATGTGCCTGGAAAGAAAGATACAATTTTTCCTGCGCTGTTTTCCCCTCATTTTTAAAGGCGGACTTCACAAAATCCACGTAATCCGCAGCGATTTTTGTGGTTACATCGAAAAATAATTCTTCTTTACTGTTGTAATGTGCGTAGAGAGAAGATTTCTGCAGGCCAACTCGATCGGCGATTTTTGTCATGGAGGTCCCATTATAGCCAAGCGTTGCAAAAAGCTCCATTCCTTCGAGTAAAATTTTTTCTTTTGTATGCATGATGATTCTCCTTTGACAAAGTAATGATGGTGAGGTAAAATTTCTCTAGAAACGAACGGTCGGTAGGTTATGTTATTTCTTATTATAAAGCATATATCCCTGCCTGTCATGTGAAAATAAACAAAACGCTTTGTTTCATCAATAAAAAAGCCGGAGGAAAGATAGTATGGAAGCACAGCCTTTATTTAAAAATCGTACGTTTGTGTTGTTGTTTGTTGCTGGGATCTTTGGTGTTGTCAGCTTCAGTATGTTTTTGACAACAACGACATGGTTTGTTATCAGTGATAGCGGATCAGCCAGCTCGTTAGGACTTGTATTAATTGCTGCAACCGTCCCGAGAATTTCGATGATGATTTTCGGAGGAGTGGTAGCGGACCGTTACAAGAAGACGACGATTATGTTTTTAGCGAATTTTGTGCAGGCTATTCTTTTGCTTGTGTTATATATACTGATAAAAAATGATGCATTATCACTTACTTTGCTTCTATTGATTGCTGCGGGATTTGGGATGCTGGATGCCTTTTTCGGGCCGGCAAGTTCATCGATGATTCCTAAGATTGTTGAGAAAAGCCAGCTGCAGCGTGCCAATGCTTTATTCCAGGGTGTCGATCAGATTTCATTTGTAGCAGGTCCGATTGTTGCCGGTGTATTAATGGAATCTATCGGTGTCGGCGGCAGTTATTTTGTAGCAATGATTTTGGCTTTGCTTTCTGCGGTCATTATTTATCCGCGCTTCATTAATGAAGGGCCGGTTTCGTTGCAGGAAAAGCAGAAGCCAATCAAAGAAATCAAGGAAGGTCTGGCGTATATTCGCAATTCAAGCTTTCTTATGACGGGGTTAGTTGTACTTATTACACTTAACTTCTTTGTGTTTGGAACATTGCATATTGCGATTCCTTTCCTGGTGGAAAGCTATGGCGGAACCCCGCTTAATCTAAGTTATATGGAAGCCAGTCTGGGGATTGGTCTGGTGGCTGGCACAGGGATACTCAGCTCTGTCTTAGTCAAGAAGAAAGGGAGGACCTCCTTATTTGGATTATTGGGAGCATTAATCGCATATGTCATTTTTGCACTTGTTCCTAATTTAACGATGCTGACAATAGTTGTGTTCTTTATCGGGTTTTCCATGTCATTTGTATTCATCCCATTCTTTACTGCTGCTCAGGAACAGGCGGAAGATTATATTATGGGAAGGGTCATGAGTATTATTTTCCTGGCTATGAATGGATTCGATCCGATTTCTTACGCCCTTGTTTCCGGGTTATCAGCTGCTAATATCCCAATTCAAGCTATTCTGCTTGGTTTTGGAATGCTTGGCTTGATTATTACAGCAGTGTTATTTACAAAAGCAAAAACCTACAAAAGCATTTAAATCTGCAGAGTTAAAAACCTCTTATGTGACGTTAAGGCCCATAAGAGGTTTTTTTATACCGTCATTTCTAATTGATTTCTGCGCCATTTCCCAATAAAAAGAACGGCAAGGGTAAGAATGTTAAGGAAGATAAGCTGTCCATATTTCAGCGAAGCAAAAAGGTGCTGTACCAATGCTTCTTCTAACAGCATTTTTCCGGCTGTCCAGGCAAGCAGGCCGGCACCAATGTAAATGATAATCGGAAATTTCTCAATGAGCTTCAAAATCAATTCACTGGCTGTTAAGATAATCGGGATGCTTAAAATAATCCCGGCAATAATCAGAAGTAAATCACTATCAGCAATGGCGGCGATGGCTAGTACATTATCCAAGCTCATAATCACATCAGCAAAGATAATAATCGTAATGGCTTCCCGCAGGGAATTCCCGCTTTTCATCTGGCTGTGGTCCTGCTTATCCACCAGTAATTTATATGCTACATACAATAGGAGACATCCGCCAATTAATTGGATAAAAGGAAGCTGCAGCAGGTAAATCATAATAAATACAAAGAGAATCCGAAGTGCGATTGCGCCGAACGTTCCCCAGCGAATAGCGCGTGCCTGAAGATGTTCCGGAAGATTCCGGCTCGCCATTGCAATGACAATCGCGTTATCTCCACTCAGTAAAATATTAATCAGGAGAATCTGTCCGATGGTCTGTATAAACTCCAACATATCTCTCCTTTCCTCATCAAGTCATTGGTTAAGTATATGAGCTTGTACGAGAAATCAGAACAGGCGGGAGGAAAAAATGGAGCAGAAAACAAATAGAACAATAATTCTCTTTTACAGAGGATTCATTATCAAACTCAAAATCCTTATTTTCTTCATTCATAAAGAAAATAAGGATTTTTTGGCTATTATGTACATACATGTTTAGAAACGTTTCTTAAGCTTTTTAAACCATCTTAAAAGAAGTGTTCATCCAGTTAAAAATAAAATAATGAAAATAAATACGCTATTCATAGAAGCGGAGGCTACTGCTCCTGTATCTTCAAAAATATGTAAAGAAACTTAAAAATGAAAAATAGGATGAAAGCTTTGTGAACTATTAACTATTGTATCGAAGACGTGCATAAATGCCGTTTCGTCTGTCTAAATCCAATTTTAAGCCTGCATACGGATCGGCGTGGAGATTTTCTTTGATCCATTTTCTTAATGCAGCAATAATTTGCTTGGTCATCCATTCCTGTTTTCCAGATGATGTCACGACTTCTGCTGAAAATCCAGTGTAATCATCATAAAATAACTCTACTTGGACGTCATCTGCACTCATTTTCTGTTCTTCAGCAATGTACATACATATAGCAAGCACAATATCCTCTTCAGGAATAATAAGTTTTTGCATACCTCAAATTCCTCCTGCATATGGTTGGAAGCTTATTTTCAGCTTCCAGTAATGATGCTTACTCTATTCTACTACAAACTCCCTATTTGCATGAAGTAAGAAGTAGTTATAGGGGCATAAACTTTCCCTGGCTTCTTTTCGACCGTTTCTTTTTCCGTCCAGGTAAGTTGTAAATCTTTTTGGAAAAAGAAAAATGCGGGTGAAAGAGCTTACTTTTTACTTTGTGTAACAAACGTTTCTAAAAAGGATTATATGGATAGTATATCACTGTCTCAATTGATTTAATAATAAGAGCGACTTCAAATCTGCTACAGCTTATATAAAACGCAGTATATTTTAACCAATCACCGTTTCTCACCGTATTTATGGATAGTGATATCGATTACTGCTGCCGCTTTTTCACACTGTTAATAAGTTCCTTTGTTGTTTATACATTTCCAAAAAAGGGTAGAGGGGATGATATAGACAGTTATCTTAAGAAATATAAAAAAGGAGCGTGCAGAATGAAAAGCACTGGTATCGTTAGAAAAGTGGACGAACTGGGCCGGATTGTTATACCTAAGGAATTGCGAAGAAGTTTGAACATACAAGAGCGGGATCCGATGGAAATATTCGTAGAGGAAGACCGAATTATCATACGGAAATACGAAGCTGAAAAGACTTGTTTTATCACAGGAGAAGTCAATGATGATAATATACAGCTGCCAGGCGGATTATATGTAAGTCAAAAAGGAAAAGAAATTCTTAAAGAATATCTTTGATGTGAAACAGAAAGATTGAAACGGAAGGGAGACGCAATATGTCTCCTTTTATTTTTGGCAAAGAAAAGCAGCCGGATTTAATCTGTCACAGCTGCTTCCAAAATTGAAAAGGATACCTGATTACAATCAATTCGTGCTAATCTTCCATATGGAATGGGCGTTTTTGGTTCGGTATGTCCAAAAGAAACCCCATATAACACTGGGAGGTCATTCAGCCCGTTTTCTGCTAAAACAGATAGAATAACTTCCTTGTACGCCTCGTAATGTACTTCCCCATAAGGCTTGGCAACAATCATTCCATTCGCTTGGTGTAGAATCCCCTGAGCGGCATAATTTCGAAGCCATCTTTTAATTAATTCTGGATCCGTTTTTTCCTCTGATGTTTCAAAAAAGAGAATGCTGTTTTGCCATGCTTCCTGCTGCGGCCAAATGGCTGTTCCTTTAGCAAATTCAAGTACTTCGATACAGCCGCCGATGAGGTTCCCTTTTGCGATACCGTTTCCTTGCAGCAGTTCGTAACCCTGATTAGGGTGCATTGTTCTGGCAATAGACTTATTGGAAATATCCCACTCTAAAAATTCACTTGTCCACTTTTCCGGTGCAGGGATGCCGCCGACCGCTTCTGCTTCAAAAAGCATGCTTTGAATGGCTTGCACCGTATAATCATCCATCGCCACATTTTCTGCAAAATCTGTCATGATTGCTGGTCCGTAGAAGGAGGATAAACCAGCATGGAAGCAGAATAAATGAGCAATCGTCGTATCAGAAAATCCCATGAAAATCTTTGGATTTTGACGGATAATCTCAAAATCGATATAGGGAAGCAGACGAATACTGTCATCACCGCCAATATTAGAGATAATCGCTTTGATTTCAGGGTCTTTGAATGCAGTCATTAAATCTTCGGCCCGTGCCTCGGGATGTTCATCTATATAAGTTTGTCCTTTTAAGCTGTTAGGCATTGGAACGACTTCAAGCCCAAACACGCTCTCTAAGCGTTCCACACCCTGCTGGTAGCGCCAGCTTAAGGAGGGCTCACCTGCTCCGCCCCAGGAGAGGCTGACAGTCGCTGCCTTATCTCCTGGAGATAATTTTGCCGGCTGCATAAGCATAAGAAATACTCCTCTCTGAAAATGGTATATCTTATGTATTCGTTATTTATTGGAGAAATCCTTTTTCTGTTTCCTATAAAAAGAGCCTGTTTTCTTCTTTCTTCGCATTAAAACAGCTGAATATATTAATAAAGCCGTAACGATGAGAACGCAACTATAAATAATCAAGCTGGATCCGAAAAAATCTCTAAATTTAGTCCCTGCTATGTGTGCTTTATAAGGCTGTCCTTCAGGATATTGAACATCAATGACATGGTTAGCCTGAGAAAATATACGAGAAGATACTTCTTTGGAAGACATAACCTCCTTGTTTATGTCTTCTGCGTAGAAAGATAAATGCAAATAGTATGAACTTGTGCTATAGCGTCCGGCATTATAGTCATATTCCCTATCCGAAATATAGGCTTCGGTTTCTATTTGGTCTCCGCTATGGGACTGCACAATACTAACGATAGATTTTCCCATAAAGACATATGCCATTAAAAATACCAAGCAAATGATTCCCAATAGAGAAAAGAGAAACAGTGAAGCTGCTTTATCGTCTAATTTTTTTAGCAGTGGTATATGTTCGAGATTATAAGCAATGAAACCGAATGGGTAGATACTAAAGACGACGATGACAATAAGATGCTCGATAATCTGTGATTTTTTATCCTTATCTGTCATATAAGAATCGTTCTTCCTAATTGTATCCCCGGCATTAAGCTGTTCAAATTCCTTTTTACTTATTAAGGAAGTTTCTTGAGTAGACATCTTCTGAGTTAATTGCGATAATGCTTCCTCTTCTAACATAGTATTTCAATTTACCGAATAAATCACTGGATACCGTTTTACCAACAACAGTAACCTCCTTTTCGTGTCCACCTTTATCTTGTAACAGCTGATACAGATTCTTTGATTCATCGACTATGCCTGTAACTAAGACGCAGAAAATAAAAATCCCAATTGCATACGCACCTATTTTTTTTAATCGTTCCATGTGTCCCATCCTTATCTTGCGGGGTTCCAAAATGCATTGTAGCATTTTAAGATTAAAAAGTATTTGCTGCAGGATTATTTTTCCTGTGTGAAAATTTTACTATTTCAATTTATACAATGCTTAGGGGAATTTGAACAGCATTTTAAAATCATGAAGGCTGTTCATATGATAGAATTTAAATATCCTTAAGAATATTAATGATTTATTACAGAAATAAGCAAAATAAGGAAGGGAAATCGATGAATAAAATACTTTCAACGGATCAAGGCCTATTCTTATTTAAAACGGAATTTGAACAGGAAAGTATCCGGCGGTCAGATAATTGTTATAAATTCATTTACTCGCTTGGCGGAGACATGACATATCAGCTGCCTCATCAGGATTTGACTTTTCATGCGGATCAAATGCTGCTTTTGAATCCTTATGACCCCCATCGGCAATTAGAGGTAGCGCATCATAAATTTTTAATCGAATTAAATCCAGGATTGATAAATCAAGCTGCCAAAAATTTGATGAATCATCATTCAGCAGATATTCAATTTGCACAAATGCCGCAGCAATCGCTGCAAATAAAGAAGTGGGTGGCATTTATTCTGGATTATATTGATGTAAGTAATGGGGTAATGGATGCGAGTATGAAGGTATTCCTTGATAACAGCTTTACGCAGTTAGCAATCCTTCTGATGAAAGGAAGTGTAAACAGTTATTATCAGGATGTTCAGCCGGAAGCATACACTGCTGCAGGTTTCCCAATTTATAAAGTGCTGGAGGCAATGAAGGAAAGTTATACATCTAACTGGACATTAGATGATATGGCTGCAATTGCCCAGTTAGATAAGTACCGGCTCTCACATGTATTTAAAGAGAAGGTGGGTGTTTCGCCATTTTCATGGCTGCAAATCTATCGTATTCAACGCAGTTTGGATAAACTGCAATTTACCGATACGACGATATTGCAGGTTGCGATGGATTCGGGATTTTCTTCTGTTTCTGTCTATAATCGTCTATTCAAGAAACTGTATGGTATGAGGCCAAGCTATTTTCGCAGGTTAAGCAATACATAAACTCCAGCCAGAATCATCATACATGCCCCGCAGATGATAAAAATCAGGTGTATGGAGACCCAATAAGATACAAGTCCGAAGAAACCTAAAGAAATAAAATTAGAAAAATAAAGCAGGACGGCATTGAAACTGAAACCTCTTCCCAGCATGTCTGGCGGAATATACTTTTGCAGTAACCCTGGATAATCCAGACAGCGGCAATCCGACTGCTACCCAGATAATTCCCAAAAAAAGCAGGGGGACAGCTGGTAAACCTCCTAAGAATAAAATGCCTGTCCCCCAGATAAGGGAGCTGAGAAGGTAGGTTTTTAGCGTAAATTGTTTAAAGATATAGGGAATAATCAGATTCACAATAATAACAATAATTCCAAACCATCCTGTTACAACGCTGTACCATACTTCTGCATTCGCCATCGTTTCTTGTAACAGTAATAACAGCCCAACCTGCCAAACCCAGGTGTTAAAGAAAACAATAAAAGCTGTCATCTCAAATAAGGAACGGATGGTTTTATGAGAACGGAGCCATATAGCAAATTCCCGGATGGCTGTGAATATATTAAAATGCTTTTTATCTGTCTGCTCTTCCTTTAAGGGAATGAATGATAGAAAAAGCGCGCTCAATAGATAGCTGAGTGCATCCAGCGTGAAAAAGTGGATTACACCAATGGTATTCATGAAGATAATGCTGAAAACAGGTCCTAAAACAGTCATACCCCTTGTAACAGTGTCCGTTAAACTATTTACTGCGGGCCTCTCCCTTTCACTCGTGATAAGCGGGATGATTGCCCGATGCGCCGGATTATATAAGCATCCGCATAAATGAATCAAGATGCTTACAATAATTAGATGCCAGTAAGCAAGCTGATTGGAGAAGTCTAACAAAACTAACCCGATGAGAAGTGGAGAACGAAATAAATCGATACGAATTAACCATTTCATTTTAGAAATCCAGTCAGCAATAACTCCTCCAATCAATCCGAACAGCAGATAAGGAGCAACTTGAGCGATAGCAATCCCTGTGGTATACGCATTAGAAGCAGTTAAATCATAAGCAAGAAATAAAAGAGCCATGCCAGTCATCACATTCCCCAAATTGGAACTGGCAGTAGCAAGCAGATAGTTTCGGACACGTTTATTTTTTTTTATGATAGTTATGTACACTAGCTGTAACCTCCTTTGTAAGAAGGTTACAACGTATTCTGGATTTCATCTGTATTGATATTGCGCAAAAAAACAGCAATATGTATGCAGACAAGCGGGTATAGAATCATCCTTTCTTAAATTCTGCTTTACGCTTACAAATTCGTATGGTAATCTAAAAGGGATAAATACATACGCAATGGATCCACTAGGGGTGCTTATTAAGCTGAGAGAGGCATATTGTCTTGACCCTTACCAACCTGATCTAGTTCGTACTAGCGGAGGGAAGTGGGCGGATATGCCTTTAGGCAAATGAACCAAACTTTTCTGCCGCTCTCTAAATCAGGAGGCGGTTTTTTTTGCGTGCTGAAAAGGAGGTTTTTGAATGGAGAGGGTAATTCAGGAGATTCGAAATCGAGAAGACGAATTAATAGCGCTTGTCAGTGATTTGATTCGTTTTGAAACACCAGCCCCGCCTGCAAGAAATACAGAGGCTATCCAAGCTTACATTGCGAACTACTTGAAGGAAATGAATTTTGAAACAGAACAATGGGAGGTTTATCCCGGTGACCCGAATGTCGTCGGCTGTTTACGTGGAACTGCTTCCGATACATACAACAGCTTGATTCTTAATGGGCATGTGGATGTCGCTTCTATAGAGGAAGGTGAAAACTGGAAGCATGCGCCATTTCAGCCAGCAGTGGAAGGACGTACATTATTTGGGCGGGGTGCAGCAGATATGAAAGGCGGTCTGGCAGCGTGTTTATTTGCGATGCGCATATTGCATGACCACCAGATTCGCCTTGGCGGGGATGTTATTCTGCAGTCCGTCATTGGGGAAGAGGTTGGGGAAGCAGGGACGAAGCAATGTGGAGAACGCGGGTATACAGCGGATTATGCCATCGTTGCAGATACAAGTCATTGTGAAATACATGGGCAAGGAGGCGTTATTACCGGCTGGATCACAGTGAAAAGTCCAATCACGCACCATGATGGTACACGTCGCCAGCTCATTCATGCAGGCGGCGGGATGAAAGGAGCCAGCGCCATTGAAAAGATGAATAAGCTCCTTATTGCGTTGCAGGAGCTGGAGCGACATTGGGCAGTGACCAAATCCTATCCAGGCTTTCCCCCAGGAACCAATACCATCAACCCGGCAGTGATTGAAGGAGGCAGACATGCTGCTTTTATTGCTGATGAATGCCGCCTATGGATTACCGTTCATTATTATCCCGATGAGACTTCTGAGCAGGTTGCTGCAGAAATTGAGTCCCATTTACGCAAGACGGCTGAAGCGGATGTCTGGATGCGGGATAATCCACCCGCCTTTGAATGGGGAGGCGAATCGATGATTGTGGATCGCGGTGAAATTTTCCCGTCTTTCTCCGTAGATAAAGAACATGCTGCTTTTGCGATGTTACAGGAGAGTCATAGCAAAGCTTTTGGCGAGGAAGCGAAAGTCCGAATGTCTGAAACAGTAACTGATGGCGGCTGGCTTGCAGCATACGGGATTCCGACGGTCTGCTATGGACCTGGTGAATTGAAGCACGCCCATGCCGTGGATGAGCAGGTAAACATCGACGAGTTAGTAGATTATACAGTGTCCCTGCTGCAATTTATTTTGAAATGGTGTCAAACAGAAAAACAGAAATAAGGCATTTATAAAAATGATGGAAAAGGGAGCGCATATACATGAAATTTACAGAACGTATTCGCAAGACAGCAGATTCGATTTGGGAGAAAAGCCACCAGCATCCATTTGTACAGGGGATTGGTAATGGAACACTCGATATGGAGTCATTTAAATTCTACATGTGTCAGGATTACAAGTATTTGATAGAGTACTCAAAAGTAATTGCGATGGGAACGGTGCTTGCAAAAGATTTAGATACCATGTCCGGCTTTGCTAAATCGCTGGATGAAACCCTGAATTTCGAAATGGAGCTTCATCGTCAGTATGCCGAGCGTCTCGGTATTTCCAGGGAGGAACTAGAATCTACGGTTCCAGGGCCTGTAACGCTGGCCTACAGCAGTAATATGATTGCAGAGGCACAGAAAGGTTCTTTAGCAACATTGATTGCAGCGATTCTGCCGTGTGCCTGGAGTTATTATGAAATTGGTCTGGAGCTGGCAAAAAAGCCGGGTGCGCTGGAGCATGAACAGTATGGGGAATGGGTGAAAATGTACAGCTCGGATGAATTTGGCTCCATTGGCAAGTGGCTGATTGAAAAATTAGACGAGCTTGCGGAAGGCTGTTCGGAAGCAGAACTGGATCATTTAGAAGCTATTTTTCTGAATACGAGCCGCTATGAATATATGTTTTGGGATATGGCATATAAGCGTGAGGGCTGGCCGGTATAAGGTAAAATCACCCTATATGATTTCTTGAGTTGTAAAAAAATGTATAAACAGAATGTTCCGTATAACAAATTATTTTCTTCCAATATTCAAAAAAGTAGAATGGTTGGATAGACAAGAAATGGATTCATGGTAAAATAAAGAAAACGGATACGGAAAATGGGTGAAGCAGATGAAGCTCTGGTGGAGAAAAATAGCAGTCGTATTTATAACAATTTTAACATTGGGTATCTATACGCCAACAAATCTTTTGGAAGTCGACGCCAATAAGCGGGATGACAGCAGTGTGTCTTCTTCATCGGATCTCGAAACAACATCTGTTATCGAGGAAACCACCCAATCATACAATGTAGAAGATCCAAGGGAAGCTTTTCTTGGCCACCTTCATGAAGAGGCGAAAAAATTGAGTATCGAAAAATTTGGAACGAGGATCGCGGGGAAGGTTGAGGATGAATTTTCTGCTATGATTTTACCGCAGATGGAATTGGTGCTGTCTGATCTTGTCGAGCATTCTGACATATATAAGGATATAGCGATTACCGAAAAACCTTCAGACGGCTATGGAGAGCGGATTTTCAATGTTTCCAATAACAGCACCAGCAAAACATTGGCAAAGTTTCATGTCCGCCGGGAAAACCGGCCAT
The DNA here is from genome assembly GCF_042654105.1 of Oceanobacillus aidingensis. Taxonomy (NCBI): domain Bacteria; kingdom Bacillati; phylum Bacillota; class Bacilli; order Caryophanales; family Bacillaceae; genus Oceanobacillus; species Oceanobacillus aidingensis. The sequence goes on from NZ_JBHSFT010000007.1 coordinate 77,953, forward strand.
TGGAAGGGTATTATTTTAATTTTCATTACCATTTAAGTGAGGATGGATTCCAAAAGCATTATCATATCGGGGATATTTATTGGAATAAGAATACACCGCCTAAATGGATGGCCTAAGACCGAAATTTGGGGCTGCGGTTACTCGCCCCGCTTAAAACATTTGCCGCCATATTTATTTTAATCCATCAAGAAAGGCAAGGAAGCGTGCAGCGCTTCCTTGCCTTTTATCTGTTTTATAATAATTGATCCGTTTCTTCTAAATAAGCCCCAATCTTCCGGTCAAAAACAACTTCATCTGCAAACTCATCTAATGGTGTTTTCTCCTGGTTGACAATGACAAGTTTGGCGCCGCTTTGTTTTGCGATTTCCGGGAATTGGTTGGCTGGCGTAACCGATAGAGAGGAACCTAGCACGATAAATAAATCGGCTTTCTTTGCATGCTCAAACGCAGCAGAAAAGGCATCCTCAGGGAGCATTTCCCCAAATAATACAATAGAAGGTCTGAGTATTCCGCCGCAGGAACAGTGATAGTCTTCATTTAAATAAGCAGAACTGTCGTAGATTTTCCCGCAGCTTTGGCAATGCAGCTCTTGCAGGGTTCCATGAAGCTCATGAACGTGTCTGCTGCCTGCAGCCTGATGAAAACCGTCCACATTTTGGGTAATAATCGATTGGATCAGTCCATTATTTTCCCAATCGGCAAGAATGTGATGTCCTTTATGCGGACCAACTTCTTTGACGCCCAGGACGCGCTCCCGATAAAATTCGATAAAATCCTCTACGTGATGATTTAAAGCATCTACACTTGCGATTTTGCTTGGGTCTTTCTTTCTCCAAAGTCCCCGGTTTGTGGAACGAAAGTCAGGCAGCCCACTCTCTGTAGACATTCCTGCGCCAGTGAAAACGACGGTATGTTTGGAATCTTTTAACCATTCATGAAGCATCGAGACCCCTCCTCTTCTATATATTTTCTATTATACATGTTGTTTAGGCTATATGCGACTAATATTGACAGTTAAAATAGAATATGGTATTCATGTAATAGAGGTTTAGCACTCTGTGAGAGAGAGTGCTAAAAACAGAAAAAGGAGAGAGCGCATTATGGCAAAGCACGAGTTTAAAGCAGAATCACAGAAATTATTAGATATGGTCATCCACTCCATTTATTCACAACGGGAGATTTTCTTGCGTGAATTAATCTCTAACGCAAGTGATGCTATTGACAAGATTTATTATAAAGCATTAACGGATGATGCTTTAACATTCGATCAAAGCAATTACTATATCAAACTGATTCCTAATAAAGAAAAACGTACGTTGACTGTAGTAGATACGGGAATTGGAATGACAAAGGAAGAGCTGGAAGATAACCTCGGTGTGATTGCTAAGAGTGGTTCACATACGTTTAAATCAGAAAATGAAATTAAAGACGGCCATGATATTATTGGTCAATTTGGTGTCGGCTTTTATGCAGCGTTTATGGTTGCGGATAAAGTGACCGTATTAACAAAATCGATTGACAGTGAAGAAGGATATCAATGGGTTTCACAGGGATCAGACGGCTATACGATTACGCCGATTGACCGCGAAGAAGTTGGCACAGAGATTATCCTTGAAATAAAAGAAAACGAAGAAGAAGACAATTATGATACGTTTTTAGAAGAAGCTACTTTAAAACAAATCGTCAAGAAATACTCTGACTTTATCCGCTATCCAATTAAAATGGATGTTACGGAAAGCAAGTTAAAAGAAGGAACAGAAGATGAGTATGAGGATGTAATTGAAGAGCAGACGCTGAACACAATGGTTCCTATTTGGAAGAAAAATAAGAGCGAATTAACAGACGAAGAATATACCAATTTCTATCAGGAGAAACGGTACGGATTTGATCAGCCGTTGCGCCATATTCATATCAATGTAGATGGAGCAGTCCGTTATAATGCAATTCTATTTATTCCAGAGCAAACGCCGTTTAATTATTACTCCAGGGAGTACGAAAAAGGCTTAGAGCTTTATTCAAACGGTGTTTTGATTATGGAAAAATGTGCAGATTTACTGCCTGATTACTTCAGCTTTGTAAAAGGAATGGTCGACTCAGAAGATTTATCCTTAAATATTTCCAGGGAAATGCTACAGCATGACCGTCAGCTGAAAATCATTGCGAAAAATATTCATAAGAAAATAAAACAGCAGCTGTTAAGCCTGCTTCGCGATGAACGTGAAAAATATGAAACATTCTTTAAAGCATTCGGTCAGCAAATCAAATTTGGCGTGTACAGTGATTTCGGCCAGCATAAAGAAGAACTGCAAGACTTGCTTCTATTCTATTCTTCTACAGAGAAAAAGCTGGTAACGTTAGAGGAATATGTATCACGTATGCCGGAAGACCAAAAATATATCTATTATGCTTCTGGAGATTCCAATGAGCGTATTGAAAAGCTTCCGCAAACGGAAATTGTTGCAGATAAAGGCTATGAAATTCTTTATTTCACAGATGAAGTGGATGAATTTGCGATTAAAATGCTGATGCAATATCAGGATAAGGAATTCCGTTCCGTTTCCAGCGGTGATTTAGGAATTGAAGCCGATGAAAAAGAGGAAGAGAAGGAAGAAACAGAAAGTCATAATGAGCTGTTTACAGCAATGAAAGAGGTGCTTGGTGATAAAGTGAAGGATGTTCGGGCTTCCAAGCGTCTGAAATCCCATCCGGTCGTGCTTTCTGCAGATGGTGATATTTCTCTGGAAATGGAGAAAATTATTAATGCGATGCCGGATAATCAGCAGATTCAGGCAGATAAAGTGCTGGAAATCAATGTAGACCACAGTATTTTTAAAGCACTCGAAGCAGCGCAGGGGAATGATCAGGATAAACTAGCGTTATATACCAACCTGCTTTACAATCAGGCGTTATTGATTGAAGGGCTGCCGATTGAAGATCCAGTGGCATTTACGAATGATATGAGTAAGATTATGGTTTGATGAAAAAGCATCGTGTGGAAGGCATAGCCTTCTATGCGGTGTTCTTTTGTTTAAAGGATAGTGAATTTTATTAATTTTGATACAGATAGCAATAAAACCTATCTAGCGTAGTGTTTTTCCGGAGCGGCTATTTTCAGCTATCTTTATAAACATTCTTATTTTTTAAGCTGATAACTTTTAGAAATTTTCCTATCTTGTTTAATTTTTAAGGTTATGAAATAGCATAGTGAAGGAATACAATGATTAGGTCGGCAGTTAAATGAAGCTGGGAAAGAAGCATTTTTAACTAAAGGTGTTTAGCAGAGGGAGGAAAAGTGTACACTAATGAAAAAGCAATCGTTTGCCTGCCATAGAATCGTCACATTTCATAAAAAAAGTGACACGATGTCATAAAAATAATTGACTTATGACATCGTGTCACTTAATATAGAATTATAGGACATGACATTGTGTCACAATAGGTTATGGAGGAGCAAGAATATGCCTACATCAACATTTTTTAATTTAAACGATTCCAAACGGGCAAAATTATTGCAAGCGGTTGAAAAAGAATTTGCAAGAGCACCGTTATCGCAGGCCTCCATTGCGAATATTGTAAAGCTTGCAGGTGTTTCAAGAGGAAGTTTTTATCAATATTTTGACGGCAAAGAAGATGCTTTTTATTATTTATTAAAGCTTCATACAGATAAACGCCGTGCTTATTTTTTAAGCCTGCTGCGTGAAACAGATGGAGATTTGATGGCTTCCATGGATAAGGTTTTTCGGGTAACACTGATAGAGCTGTCAGAAGAGAAGCATTTGCAGTTTTTAAAGAATGCCGTATTGAATGTGACACATGAAGTGGAGGATTCATTTACAGAGTTATTCCTAGGAAAGCATAATGAAGTAGATGCAATGAATCAAGTAAAAGATTTAGTTGATTTTAATAAACTGAATATTGATAGTAAACAAGAGTTTTTCCATGTTATGCAGATTTTAACGTCTGTTACATTTCGAAATATTGTGGATCAGCTATCCAGGAATCTTTCTCGTGAAGAAGCTCTAGAGAATTTTCGTATTGAAATGGATCTGTTAAGCAAAGGTTTATCAAGTGCTGACAGGTAAGTATAGAACTTTTCTGATGGTAAGAAGAAAGAAACTATATATAAATGGGGTATGATTAATGACAGTTACAATTTATGGTGCAGCATGTTCATCAACAAGAAAAGCAAAACAATGGTTTATGAAAAACGGAATTGAATATACAGAACGCAATGTAATCAGAGAACCTCTGACCGTAAATGAATTACAAAATATTCTTCGGATGACGGTGGAAGGTACAGATGAAATCATTTCCACACGCTCTAAGATTTATAAAGATTTAGACCTTGATATTGAAGCATTGCCGCTGCAAGAGCTGTTGGAAATTATTCAGGAATACCCGCGTCTTTTACGAAGCCCGATTATGGTCGATGCCAAACGTTTGCAGGTAGGATATCATGAAGAGGATATCCGTCAGTTCTTACCGCGTAAAACGAGAGAAAGCCAATGGCTGCAATGGAGAAAGAATCATTTGCGCGTTGCAGAAAACTAATCCATAAAAAAATGTTCAAAAGCGCTTTTTACCGCCCTTAGGGATATAAAGTTTAAGCTGAACTAACGGAGGAGACAATGCAATTTATTGCCAAACAACCGTATGTAAAAGTAGTCCGTCAAGTAAGTGCATTAGAACAAAAGGATACAGAAGAGCAGCGTTATATGTATCTTTATGCAGATAAAATCGTTACAAGATACAGGGAATTTCCAATTGAGAATGTAATGGATATTTCGTATCGCCTTACTGGAAACCAAACAAAGGGAATGCTTTATTTACACACGCTTAAAGGAGTTTACGCCTACATTATAAAATCTTCACCTGAACAATTTATCGATGCGTTTAAAGCTCGAACACATAGTACCACCCATCGAAATTAGAGAAATTAACGAAACAGCTCGAAGCTTTGCGAGACACTTTCTTCGGGTTGCTTCTCCTGCTCACAAAGCCTCAGCTCGAATTCCCCGGAGCGAGGTATCTTTACCAAAATATAAATAGCAATAAAGAATAAAACCTGAGTGACTAAACCGCTTAGGTTTTTTTCATCTATCCAATTAGGCAGATAACCAAAATTCGTCCTATTTTTTACTTTGTGCATAAGCTGATTCTAGAGGTGATGTGAATGGTATATCTGAACCAGGAGAAGCATATTTATGCAGAAGATATAAAAGGAGCTTCGTCTAATCAAGAAACGTTTGTATATGAATATGCAAGTGAAAGAGAACAAAAACAGTTGGAAATGCAGAGGGAATCTGTGGAAGTATTGCAGCAGCTGCAGCGTGATACCTTTGCTAAAAATCAGCAATTGGAGCGTATTGCGAAACGTTTGAAGGAAATGGACAAAAATGAAAAAGATCAGCAGCAGATGCAGGAGAAGGTATTCAACCGATTAGATGTACTTGATAAAAATATAAAGAAGGAAAACAAGCAGCTCAATCAAATTATTGCTGCTCAAGAAAGTGCAAAAGAAGAGGAAGATGGCTTCAAAGCCAACCAGGCATTGATTCAGGTTAAGCTTGAAAAAATAGATGAAGTAAGTGAAGCAGTGAAGAAAAAAGTGGAAGAACAAGGAAATAAGTTGGATGAAATGGATAATCAAAGAAAAGAGGAACTGGCTGTTCTTCATGAAAGGCTCGATAAGCAGGAAGCATAGCTTGAAAAATTAATACGGCAGGTCCATGATTTGCGGGGCATTATTTATGAAAGAGCAGATGAAGTGATAAAAAAGGTAGAAAAAAGTATTCAATTATTTGGGAGCAAGTGGAATGTTGTCCGCCGCACGGACTCAGAGTCCTCTAAAGAAACAATAAAGAAGTGAGCTGTTTTCTAAGAAGCAGCTCACTTCTTTATTGGTACATCATCAAACATCTGTTTTATCGGCAGTATTATCCGATGAAACCTCCTCCGGTTCAGGAATAATTGCTTCTTCCTCAAATCCGGTAAAGGCTGCTTCATCTTCTGTCGTCGGAGCAAAGAAAGTGCCGCCAGATACATCCTTCACGTTATGGACAACGATAAATGAACTGGAATCGATTTCCCTGATAATTCGTTTAAGTGTTAAGAGGCGGTAACTGGGTACGATAATATAAAGGATATAATGCTGGCGATCTGTATAGGATCCAGAGCCATTGATAAAAGTTGCACTAGACGCCATGACTGTATTAATCTGATGAGCTATTTTTTTAAATTCCGGTGAAATAATCGTGACTGCTTTCTTAGAATCAAAACCGCCAATCACATAGTCGCTGGCGACCTTCCCTATGGATAAAGCAATAATGGTATATAGTGTGTAAAGCGGGCCAATAATGAAAACCCCGGCTAATACGATAACGGCGTCCATGATGAAGGTGGTTAGTACGACATTCCATTCATAGCGCTGTGCGAGCAGACGAGCTATTGTCGAAGTACCTCCAATGGAGCTGCCCGCTTGGATAATCAAACCAAACCCGATTCCCATTGTGAGGCCTGCAAAAATAGCGGCTACCAGAGAATCACCCAGAGGCTGTGTTACGATATTTTCCGTTAAAAAGATAAACAAGGATAGAAGAGGGACATTAACCATTGTTTTTATCACGATGCTTTTAGGAAGAAATTTAAAACTGACGAGTTGTAATAGGACAAAAGCAACCATCGTAACAATCCCGGGCGACCATCCGAGAGAATAAAAGAGTAAAAGTGCAATACCTAGAATGCCTCCATCTGCAATTTGGTTTGGCATGGCGAATATGGTCGTTGCCAGAGCACATAAAATGGTTCCAATCAGCGCCAGAAAGATTTGTTTCATGTTCTCAACCTCCATCGATAAAATAGTTTTCCCTGACAATAGGAATCATACGTATATTTATATTTAGTGTAAAGAAATAAAGGCAATTGGGAAAGATATTTCAATGCTGCCTTCTCGCACTTTTTAGATAAACGTGCTTTCACTATGTCTGTCAAGCAGGCTGAGTATAACTATCCAACACAGAATGGAAGTGCTAAAATGGATATGATGTATTATATTAATCTGAAAAATAGACCGAAAAAATAAAAATGATGATGTTAGACAAGGTGGGAAACACATGATAACAACCAGTTTTCGTGATACTTGGGCAGAAGTATCCTTACAAGCATTAGCGTTTAATGTACAACAATTTAAACAGCATATCCGTGAAGGAGCGCGGTTTATGGCAGTGGTGAAGGCAGATGGATACGGGCATGGAGCTGTGCCGATTGCAGAAGAGGCGCTGGCAAATGGGGCGGACTGTCTTGGAGTAGCAATCTTAGATGAAGCGCTGTCTTTGAGAGAAGCAGGAATTACTGCACCGATATTATTATTGGGCTATACGCCAGCTCATGCCGTTCATAAAGCAGTAGAACAAGATGTCACGCTGACTGTCTATTCAGAAGAGACAATCGAAGCCATCTGTCAGGCTGCAGATACCTTACAGAAAACAGCAAAAGTCCATATCAAAGTGGATACCGGAATGACTCGTATCGGTGTCCGTACCGCAGAAGAAGCTTTGGATTTATGCCGCGCATTAGACTGGGAAGAAATAGAACTGGAAGGAATCTTTACGCATTTTGCGGAAGCCGACAATGGAGAATCCAGTGCTTATACGTATCAGCAATTTGAAAGCTTCCAGAAAATTTATCAGGCAGTAGAAGCAAAAGGCTGTCAGATTCCAATCAAACATTGCTGTAATAGTGCGGGGACCATTGCCTATCCAGAAATGCATCTGGATATGGTACGCGTCGGAGTCAGCTTGTATGGGCTTTATCCTGAACCGCACCTCACAGAAATCCTGCCATTAAAACAGGTGATGAGCTTAAAAACAAAGCCGGTTTACATTAAAAATGTTCGGGCTGGACAATCTATCAGCTATGGCAGAACCTATACAACAACGAAAAAAACAAAGGTTGCAACCCTGCCGATTGGTTATGCCGATGGCTTTTCACGTCTTTTATCCAATCAAGGACATGTGACCGTTCGCGGGAAGGAATGCCTGATTGTCGGACGCATTTGTATGGATCAGACCATGGTGGATGTGTCCGATGTAGATGGCGTTCATGAGAATGATATTGTTACCATTTTTGGCGAGCCGAGTGAGGGCTATATTTCTTTAGGTATTGTCGCAGAGCAAATGCAGACCATTCATTATGAAACGGTTTGTTTAATTGGCAAACGGGTACCGAGAAAATACGTGAAATAATAATGTGGAACAGGAATGATAAAGGATGACACCTTTTACGGAAGAAGTTATTAAAATAATACGGGAGATCCCGTCTGGAAAAGTAATGACTTACGGTCAAATAGCAAGAGAAGCTGGCAATTCGAGAGCCGCAAGACAGGTTGTCCGCGTGCTCCATTCCATGAGCAAAAAGCATCAATTGCCCTGGCATCGTGTGATCAATGCAAAGGGGCAATTAGCTATTCCGAATGAAGAGGGAAATTGGGAGCAGCGCACACGTCTGGAAGCAGAAGGTGTCCTGGTGAGTTCCAGCGGATATGTTGATTTAAAAAAATATCAATGGCATCTCGAATGAAGCGCTGCAATTCAGGAAGGCCTCTATGGGTAAGCATCTTATTGTATTTCTGTTAGTTAACTAGGTATAATACAGGTAATAACTGTTTTGAGAAACATTCTCATTCCTATATTTACAGGTTCTCCAAATGCAGAAACGTGCTTCTTTTGAGGCGAGTCTTTGCAGAGCAGGAAACAGCGTAAATACATATTCATATATATGAATAGACGGACGAGAGAATCTAAAAATCGAAACTTCTGAATACAGAATAAGACCACCATATAGGAGGATGCTCCGTGAAGATAGTTGGAATTTCCGGCTCCACGATTGGCTCAAAAACAAGAGTCGCTGTGGACCATGCATTGAAATATATTGAAAAAGAACATACCGGGGTAGAAGCAGAGATGTTAGATTTGAAGGATTATGACATGGTTTTTAGTGACGGACGTTCTTATAAAGATTATACAGGCGACACGAAAATCTTATTAGAAAAAATCATGCAGGCTGATGGCATTTTGCTTGGAATGCCTGTTTTCCAAGCATCTATTCCAGGAACATTAAAAAATCTGTTCGACCTTCTGCCAATGGATGCATTTCGGAATAAAGTGGTTGCTATTATTGCAACAGCAGGAACAACAAAGCATTATTTAGTACCCGAGCAGCATTTGAAGCCGATTCTTCACTATATGCACGCATGGGTGATTCCGAAATATGTATTTGTTGAAGAAAAAGATTATACAAACTATGTAATCTCGAATCAAAACGTCATTGACCGCTTAAATAAGCTGTCAGATGATTTGATTCATTATGTAGATCTCATGCAGAAGCACCCAGAGCTAACGTCGCTTATATAAGAAAAGCCCTCTTACTGAAAAATTGTTTTCTTAAGAGGGCTTTTCTTTATTTAAGAAATAAGAAATAGTTGGAGCCCAACGGGTTTCATGGGGTGAGTAATCTTAGGCCCTAGAAATATACTCCGTTTTCCGTCGCCCTCGAGCTCATCTCCTTTAAAGAAGACTTAGCGATTGGCAAGCCGACAGGCGTAGACAGAGCTAAAGTCGCACTTATGCCCAGAGGGTGAAAAGAAGACTTAGCGATTACCAAGCCATTCCTTTTTGCTTCGAATCAATGGTAAACAAGCTGTGGGCGATAAGAAATTGAGCACCATAATACGTAAGCATAATGACTTCATGAGCTCCTGTAAAGCCGGTGATAAACATATTCCACGCAAGAACACTGTCAGAAATAATAAATAGAAGGCTGCCGAGAATAGCCCAGCGATTTCCTGTCATGATTGCTGTGAACGCCATAAGCGTGATAATTCCGATATAGGCAATGACAGGAAAGATGAAACCTGTCTCCCCGTTAGTTTGAAGATTACTCACAAGCTGATAGCCAATCCAAGCAGCAAAAAGAATAAGCGGAACCGCAGAAAGACTTCTTGGCAAAGAAAAACGCCATTCTTTTAAAAATCCAACGATATATAGTACATGTCCGATAAAAAACGCGGTCAAGCCGATGAAAAACCACTGCAGCGTCGCATCCCCAATCAAGCACAAGCTGATACCGCCAATAATCCAATAATGCGTGGACTTTCGTTTTGGCAGCGATTTTTCAAAAGCATAAATCAGAATCAGCACCATTGGAATCACCTTGAAGAAAATACTAAATGCTAATGGCTCAGATGGTGAAATAAATATATAAACAATTCCAGTCGTCAGAATTAATATGGGTAAACGATAAAGTATCAAAATGGGTACATTCCCTTCGCTTGTTAAAATAAAAATCTTCAGACATGTTTAGTTCCATCATAGTAAAAAAATGCTTAGATAACAAATTCTAGATATATAAACAGAAAACCTTTTTTCAAACCTATTTTTAACATCGGAAGAGATAGAGGCTTCCGTTGAAGATAGGGAGGCTGTTTTGTATTGTTTGTACATACGAAGCTGAATACTGCTGTAATCCTTTGTTAACAGCATTCAATAAAAAACTCCCCTTGTCCATCATAGACAAGGGGAGATTCTTTATTCTTCAATAGAAACATCTTTTAAATTTAACAGCTGTGTCGGAGACTGTGTCAGCCCTTTTACGCTGTCATCGACACCTAACAAATATTGCTGGTGATGGATATAAACCATTGGCGTGATTTCCGCAAGTAATTCCTGGGTTTGGCGGTAAAGCTCTAATCGTTCATCTGGATCACTTTCCTGGCGGGCTTGATCTAATAAATCGTCGAGTTCTTCATCTTCTGTGAAGGTGCGATTTCCTGGTTCGCCTAAATTATCTGAATGGAATAAAGGATATAGCCCGTTGTCCGCATCACCGGTAACAGTGGTCCAGCCAAAGACAAACATATCATGTTCCCCGTTGGCAGTCTGTTCCAGCATTGTTCCCCATTCCACCGTTCTTACTTCCGCATTGATACCAATTTCCTTCAGCTGTGCTTGGATTGTTGTTGCTGTATCGATGCGCTGACGGTCATCATTTGTCCAAATCGTGGTAGAAAACCCATTTTCATAGCCTGCTTCAGCAAGTAACTCTTTGGCCTCTTCCAGATTATATTCGTGATCCTCTATATCTTCACTGTATCCGAATACACTTGGCGCAATCGGTGTGTGTGCGGGGATCCCGACATCGTCATAGATTCCGGAAAGAATTTCCTCTTTATTAATGGCTTTTGCAATTGCCTGACGGACACGTTCATCATCAAACGGTTCCTTGTCCATGTTAAAACCTAAATACGATAATGCCAGGCTGTCCTGAGACTGCACTGATAAATGATCGGAATTTTCAATTTGAGCTACATCTGACGGACTAAGGGAATTAGCGATTTGAGAAGCACCAGTCTCTAATTCTGCGACACGGGTCAGATCTTCTGTAACTACTTTGAAAGTTACGGAATCGAGCAGTGCCGGTTCGCCCCAATACTCTTCATTGTTAACTAAGCGTACCTGCTGCCCTGGCTTCCATTCTTCGTATTTGAAAGGGCCGGTGCCTTGCGGGTTTGCACTGATGACAGTACCTGCCTCTTCGCCATCTTCCATTGCGGCATAGTCTTCTTCAATCTGGTCTTTTGAAATCATCACACCGCCGGGATGAGCAAGGTGTGCCGGTAACGCTGCAAAAGGATATTCTGTTTTAAAATGAACCGTATAATCGTCAATAACTTCTACCTCGGAAATCATATTGTACATGATTGCCCGTGGAGAACCAACCTCTGGGTCAAGCGTACGGTCAATATTTGCCTTTACAACGTCCGCATTAAAATCAGAGCCGTCATGGAAGGTCACATCTTGACGAAGCTTGAATTCCCATGTCGTATCATCAATTTGTTCCCACTCCTCTGCCAGCAAAGGCTGATTTTCCATATTCTCGTCCTGGGTAACAAGCGTTTCAAAGATATTTCTTTGTACATCACTGGACGGAGTATCATTGGATGCTGCCGGGTCAAGCGATACAGCATCGGCTGGTGTGGTAATAATTAAATCGCCGCCCTGCGATCCTCCCTCTGTCGTATTGCTGTCAGAGGATGCATTGTCATCTGGTTCACTGGCACAGGCGGCAAGTACCAGGCTGAACAGAGCAATAAATGCAAGTACATATATCTTTTTCTGTATTCTCATGATGCTGTTTTCTCCTTTAAGTATCGTAGTCTGAGTATATTACCTGAAAATAAAGATTTACCAGCCTGGAACAACAGAGCCATCAAAGTTTTCTTCAATAAATTCTTTCACTTCGTCTGTATGGTAAATATCAATAAATTGCTGAACGACTTCATCATCTTGGTTTTCTGTACGAGCTGCAATCAAGTTAACGAATGTAGAATCCTGCTCGATAAAGAGCGAATCATCATTGGGTGAAAGCCCTGCTTCAATTGCAAAGTTTGAATTGATTGCTGCTGCATCAACTTCGCCAAGCTGTCTTGGAATTTGTGCAGAGTCTAATTCCAGTAATTCAAGGTCTTTCGGATTGTCAATTACATCATTTACGGTTGCATTTACACCCAAGCCTTCTTCTAATGTGATAAGACCAGCTTGTTCAAATAATAATAAAGCACGTCCGCTGTTTGTAGGGTCGCCAGGGAGCCCTAATGTTGCGCCATCAGGAAGGTCCTCCAGAGAATCAACCGATTCGGAATAAACTCCCATCGGGAAAGTAACGGTATCTGCTACCTTCACAATATCCAAGCCTCTTTCTTCCACCATGCTGTCCATAAAAGGCTCTGTCTGGAAGCTGCTGATGTCAATTTCACCTTCATCCAGTGAAACGTTTGGCATCACATAATCACTAAAAACAACTGTTTTAATTTCTAAATCGTCTTCTGCTGCAATTTCAGCTATTTTTTCAACAATTTCTTCATGTGGACCGGCTGTTACACCTACTGTCAATACGCCGTCTTCAAGTAAATCTGAACCGCTCTCTTCCTCATCTCCTCCGCAAGCAGCGAGGAAAACGAATAATAAAGCTGTAATAAGAAGTAAATATTTCTTTTTCATGATGATTTTCCTACTTTCTTTTTTTATTTAGTAACACTCTCAAGTTGTAAAAATGCGTCGATAACGGTATTTGCATTAATTTCTTCTTTCATCAAATGAATGGATTCTTCTTCCCGTGTCACTTTTTTCGCAATGGTTTCCAGCAGCTCCTGATCATCCGTATGTATGGAGAAGTCTGCTAATTTTGTCGGGAATCCCCATGTATCATAGTAAGCTAATAGCTTCGTAAGCTCGTTTTTATCCTGTTCGATAGCAAGCTGAGCTAAAATGCCGTAGGATACAATTTCCCCGTGAAGTGAATCGGCAATCTGCGGGGCAGCAGTTAACCCATTATGAATGGAATGCGCACCTGCAATTCGTCCAGCTTTTCCGCCGAAGCCGCCAACCATACCGCCTGTTGCGATAATTGCTTCGATAACACGAATAAGAGCATCAGTGACTTGGTTACTCTCACAAGCTTGGATTGCTGCTTCACTGTCATCCAGCAAAATATCCTTGCAGGCACGAGCGGCGAATTGAGATATTTGCAGCCAGACTGGAAGCGTGCCTTCAGGGTAGAAGGCTTCAACTAGAGAGCGAGCTTCATAGAATTTGGCTAACGTATCGCCAATGCCTGCTTTTAAGTATTTTACAGGAGCTTCTGCAATAATTGCTGGTTCTACCACTACGAGTGTATTAGATTCAGGAAACTCAGTGTAATGAGAATGAGCACCATCTTCCTGATAAAAGACGCTTAATGGCGTCCAAGCTGCGCAGGTGGCGGCAATCGTTGGGATTAAGATACTTTTTATTTGCGCATTGGCAGCCGCTGCTTTGGCAATATCCAGAGCTGTTCCCCCGCCGATGCCGATGACAGCATCTATTTGCTGTTCTTCATAAATCGAGGCCAGTCTGTCAGTTCGTTCCACGGTGCAATGCCCATCTGCAGTATGTATATCTTTTTCCTCTATTTGATCCAGCAATGCAGAAGGAAGATATGGTTTTGCTTTTTCCCAAGCAGTACGCCCGGCAACTACAGCAATCCGCTTCACCCGCAAGTCATTCAGATTTTCTATCAGGTATTCCAGAGAACCTTCACCGATTTGATAATGGCTGGGCGATCCCTTTACAGTAACTGTTTGCATGGTAAGATAACCCCTTTTACATGTGTTTAAATGCTACATAAAAAACCTCTCTATTTCGTTCTAGAGAGGTTGAATAAGTTCATTTACGAAACGTCCTCTCTTATTTTCCAAAGCACATTATGCACTTTGCAGGATTTAGCACCTTTTTTAGAACGAGTTCTAGAAAGGTTGCCGGGCTTCATCGGGCCAGTCCCTCCGCCACTCTCAATAAGAGTTCTTATGTAACTGTGGATACATTTTAATATGAAATATGAGAAAAGTCAAATATAGCTTGATGCAAGGGAGCTGGCGGGCTAATTATGTTAATCAGCACCATTTTTGGTCCCAAAATCCAAATACTTGAACGGATTATCGCTCGTTTCTTTTAAAACACATTCATCCATTTATTTCATGTTTACTCTTTCTTATTTTTTGATATAATAAGAACAAATGTTCAGAACAAAAGTTCTTATTTGGAGGAATAAATATGATTGGATTACTTCATCATTCTCTGGATAAAAAGGAAAAAATCATGATCTATTATATCGACCGCCATAACAATGTAACGCAGCGTGTTATTCGCGTCGTAGGTATAGATGATAAAAGGATTCTTGCTTATTGTTACTATAAAAAACAGGTGCGCAGCTTTAAGATAGAAAATATTTTATCCATAGGGTGTGTAAAAAGGAGCGTCGGGGCTTGAATATTGGTGTACAGGAAGAAAGGAATACGAAAGAAAAAACAATGTTAAATGAGCGGCAACGGAAGCAGAATTGCTTTCAATTAATTATCGCACATAAAGATAATTTGCTTATTGAAGTGAAATGCTATCAGGATTGTCATGTTCATCATATAAAAGGATATATAGACAGCATTAACTATCAAGACGAGCACATAGCTATAGTTGATAAGCTGGGTCAAAAGGATTTTACAATCATTAAGTTTAATGATGTAATGGACGTTTTTATATTGTAGATAAAAACCCGAATGTATTCCAAGCGGAATCATTCGGGCTTATTTCTAAACATAAACAGCGTAAGGCTGCTTTTACCTATTTCTGCTCATCCAACGCGATGTCCTTTTTCTGCTTCTTCAAATAATATGCACTCATCAGAGAAGCAATCGGAATAACCAGAGCGATGCCAAGGCCCGAAATAAGGATTCCAAGCATTTCATCATTGAACACTTTGGCATTTATAATTTGGCCAAGAGAGTAATCTAAATCCTTAAACCAGATTAGCAGTCCCATATACCCTCCGAAAAAGGCGAAGAATAGCGTGTTTGTGCTTGTACCTAGAATATCACGGCCAATACGAATGCCGGCGAAAAATAGATTCTTTCTGGAAATTTCCGGATTCTGGTCGTGGATTTCACGCATCGGAGAGGTGATTGAAATGGCAGTATCTACAATCGCCCCAATCGTGCTCATAATAATCACAGCTGTAGCAATTTGAATGAAATTTAATCCAATATGCACATTGAAAGCTGTGATTTCTCCAGATTCTTCTTCCCCAAGTCCATAAATCATGGATTGTTCGGTTAAAATAATAATGAAAAAGATTAAAATAACCATTGTTGCAATCGTAGATAAGAAAGCAAGCATCGTTTTATTATTTACCCGGTTGATGAAGAACAAGCTGACAGCACTGATGAAACCACATGCAATAAGCGTAATAATAATTGGATTCCCGGACGGGTCATTCATGACGAATACAGCCATAAGCACAATGATAAAATTGATAAAGAGGGCAATAAAAGAGCGTACGCCCTTCATACCGCCGACCCAAGCCATTAATGCAAATAATATGATTGCCAGTAATACAAGTACATTCATAATTTCGCCTGCTTTCTCCGGATAAAGAAAATGGAAATATAGATGGCAATCGGAATGGTCAATACAATCCCAATTCCGCCGACTAAAGCACGTGTTAATTCAAGGGAAAGGTTCATTGATATGGTAAAGCCGAACGGTGCTGCATTTTTAAAATAGATTAACAGCATGGGAAGGGACCCGCTGACATAGGCAAAAAATAAAATATTGGTCATGGTGCCCATGATATCTTTCCCGACTTCGTAACCTGCTTTTTTTAATGTTTTTAAATCAATCCGGTTATTTTTCTCATACATTTCAAACATGGAAGCTGATAATGTAATGGCTACATCCATTACAGCTCCTAAGGAACCGATTAGTAACCCTGCCATAAAGATGGTTTCCGGGTTCCTGGTTAAAAAGGCCATTTCTTCATAGCGCAGTCCTTGTTCGCCAGTGAAATGCAGTGCTGCATAAGCAATCACCAATGAAATTACGGTCCCTATTAATGTAGCTAAAATAGCTGTATAGGTTTTTTCGTTAAATCCTGTCGCCATCAATAGGGAGAGAATGGTGAAAATAATAATACTGATTGCAGTAATAACAGAAAGACTGATGCTTGGATTCTGTATATAAATATCTAATGCAAATGACAAAATAGCTGCATTGACAAACAAACTCAGTGCGGATAGAGCACCTCTGGATTTTCCGACTGCTAATAAAATAATCAGGAATATCCATGCGACAAACACGAAATATTTGTCCCGTTTAATATCCCCTGTTGCTTCTCCGTCTTGAGCAAGAAAGATTTCATTGCCTGCAGATAACTCATAGTCCAATGCCAGGGACTGGACATATTCATTATCAAATTCAGTTATTTCTCCTTTATCTGAACCATTTTTTACTTCTCCAACGATATGCTGGGTGACTTTTTCATCTTGATTGCCATGCTCATCTGGCTGATCTTCTCTATTTATTTCTTGAACATCGGTAATGTGAACAATCGTTCTATCATATAAATCATAATTGTTATTGATAAATATCATCGATGCGATAAAACCGATTAGTAATAGACAGACGGTAATATATTCGGTCCTGGTCCGATTTTTTAACCATGCCTTCAATATAATCACTCCAAAAATAGGATTGTCCTATTCGTATTTCCGAAAACATATACTATGATAACACTTTTAATAAGAAGGAGATACATACAACATCACAAAATTTCGGGGAATAAAGGGAAGCTTCATTCCGCGGGGGCCTTTTCATTCCCTGCGAAATGTTAATTAAACCAACCGGGCCGTTATTGGCTGTTGGTTCTCCTGCTTAGAATTTTCAGTTTCTCTCTATGCTTGAAGCGGGCATCATACAAAAGACCTTCGATGGGGCGAGTAATCGCAGCAACGGTTTTAATAGACCGAGTAATCGCAGGTCTCAATGATGTCAGGTTAATGCGACCGCTGCGGCGGACCGTTTTGCTTTCCGACGTACAGGACGTACTAGTGCAGACGTTGCAACAGGACGTTGCGGCCTTAGTCTGCCTAGGGGCACGCTCTTCAGCTAACTTTTGCCAAGAAGAGCACTTGGCAAAAGTGGATCTTCAGATGGTGCTGATCCCTCAGGAGTCAAAACGGTCCGCCTCCGCTAGTAGGATATTCTATACGTGAAAAAACAACTCACCAAATAGATGTTTAATCAGATAGAACATCTTTTTCATATAGAACATCTTTTTCATGCTGTATGGTAAAATGTTCCGTCAAGATTACTTTCTGAGCATAAATGCTATTCCCTGTATTTCATATTCATGCTGTCATGATTGGGTTGTTCAGACGAAAGTTGCTATTTCCTTCAGCTCATTAAAATCTTATTTCTTTCATTCGCTGTAGAATCCTATCAGAGCGCAGGCCAACCACGCAGACTCCTATGGGAACAGGGCGAGCTGAAGATCCACTTGAAAAGCGGTTTTCTTTTCAAGTTAGCTGAAGCCGTCCCCATGGAAAGCGAAGTGGTTGGCCGGAGCGGAGCTATGCACCATCATCAATTCCAAAAAGGCCGGATATTTCACCAAAATGCAAGCATGGTAATGAAGAACATGTTCATCTTGGAATAGCAAGAAATATTTGCTTATTCTTAGGTGCGAAAGTTGAGTATTTAAGAAAATTCATTAACCTGACAACATTGGTAATCGCAGTCCCAGTCCCAATCAGTTACATTGCAATAAAACAAAAAGTCACCCATAACCTTCTTATTTTAGTATGTACCAAAAGGGAGTGCGTATTTCAACCCGTCCAACTTTTTGGACATTTATAGGAATTCCATGCTACAATTTTGTCAAACGCTTTTGACAAAAAGGAGCTTAGTTTAGTGAAGAATAAGATTAAAAAATTAAGGAAGCAATCGAATATGACACAAGAAAAATTGTCTAAGCTTTGCGGTGTTTCCAGGCAAACCATTAACTGTGTGGAAAATGATAAATACGATCCGACGTTAGAACTGGCATTTAAAATATCCAGAGCGCTTGATAAAAATGTAGAAGAGGTGTTTATGTATGACAAAATTTCATAAAGACTACCGTGTAACGATGAAAGATATTAAAAAAGAGGGGGATTCTATTTTGAGAAAACAGTTAGACCCTGTATCTCTCCCTGTTTCGGAGGAAACGAAAACAGAGCTGGAATGCATGATGACGTATTTGAAAAACAGTCAGGATCCTGAGATAGCAAAGAAATATCAGCTGAGGCCGGGAGCAGGGCTTTCAGCAAATCAAGTCGGCATCAATAAAAGCATGTTTGTCATACGATATCAGACAGAAAAGGAGGAAACAATGGAATTAAAGCTGATTAACCCCAAATTGATCAGCCATGCTGCAAATATAATCTATCTTCCGGAAGGGGAAGGATGCCTGTCTGTAAACAGGGAAGTATCTGGACACGTGCCGCGTTATGAGAGAATAAAGGTGCTGGCCTTTGATACAGAGGGAGAGGAGCATACATATACCTTTAAGGGATATAGCTCTATCTTAGTACAGCATGAAATGGATCACCTGAATGGCATCATGTTTTTTGACCGGATTAATAAAGAACGGCCATTTTTGAATTTACAGTAGGATTCAAGCTTTTTAGGGAAGGGGGAATCGCAGTGAATCCGTTTACTGCAATATTACAGGAAGCGTATGGAGTCCATCCTGTTCACGTACAATCCAAACAGGGAGGATGGGCGTCCCTTGCCTTTGAAATAAAGGCGGAGGATGCTGCTTATTTTTTGAAGGTATATGAAAAGAGACGTGCTTCTACGCCAAAGTTGACCGCGTGGATTGACCAGTATGCTCCCATTGTGGAGTGGTTAGCATATAGCAGTGATTTAAAAGGAAAAATTCCTGTTCCGCTACAGACAAAGGAAGGGAAGTATCAATGTGAAGACACAGAAAATAGTTATTTGCTGTATCCTTTTATTGATGGGGAAACCATTGGTGAACAAGGCTTAACCAAGCAGCAGGTATCAGAATTTGCACATATAATAGCCGCACTCCACTCATTTGGGAAGGAAATCCCTTTTCCAACGAAAGCTCTGAAGGAGGACTTTGACGTGCCTTTTTTAGAAGAATTGGAAGAGGTCATTCATTTCAATGAAAAACATATCCCGGGGGAGCTACATGCCCTTTTTCGTGAAAATCGGGAAAAAATAGCTGCATGGATCAGCAGCATAAAAGAACTTTCAGAAAAGCTGAAATCTGCTTCCTTCGATATGGTCTTATGTCATACAGATTTGCATCATTGGAATTTGATGCAGGGGGAGAAGCTATTATTAATAGATTGGGAAGGACTGAAACTGGCTCCTCCTGAAGCAGATATGATGTTTCTGACAGAAAAGCCTTATTGGAAGCAGTTTATGGAAGTCTACCTTCAGCATCATGAAAGTTATCATATCAATCAAGATGCTCTTGCTTTTTACCAGTTAAGAAGAAGGCTGGAGGATATTTGGGAGTTTGCTGAGCAGTTATTATATGAAGAACCGGATGCGCAAGAAAAGGAGGAAATTATCGGTTATTTGAGGGAATTAACAGATGATACAAATTGACCGCTTGAGATGCCGGGTTAAACATTCTCTAAAAGGGGAATAAGAAAAGGTGTTTGTAATAAAATCAAGGGAAGTGAAGGAATGTTTTTAGCTTGGAATGAAATAAAGAACAACAAGCTGCGTTTCACCTTAGTTATAGGTGTGCTGGTACTTATTTCTTATCTTGTATTCTTTTTATCCGGTCTGGCCAATGGACTGGAGCAGCTTAATCGGGAGGCTGTTGATAAATGGGAAGCAGACGGTGTTATTCTAACAGAGGAATCCGATTTACGTCTGCAGCAATCCATCGTGTCTGCGGATGATTTTGACGGGGCCGGAGTGGATGAATATACCGAATTATCTCAGCTCAGCGCAATAGCGAGTCATGGGGATAAAAAAGAAAATGTATTTATCTTTGCTGTAGATGAAGCGTCCTTTATCATGCCAAATGTGACAGAAGGAAACGCATTCGCGGATGAGGGAGAAGTAATAGCGGATGATACATTAAAAGAAGACGGCTTTGAAATTGGTGATGAGATTTCCTTATCTTCCACAGAGGAGACGTTGGAAATCACTGGCTTTACGGATAAAGCCAGATTTAATGCAGCGCCAGTGCTGTTCACAGACTTAAATACGCTGGAAACATTGCAATATGGGGAAATGGCTGAAGGGGATAACGATGCAGTGAATGCCTTTGTTATTCGTACAGATAACTTAGACAGTGTGGAAGCAGATGAAGCATTGCAGGTGGTTGATACAGAAACGTTTATAGAGAATCTGCCTGGTTATACAGAGCAGAACTTGACGCTGACATTAATGATATACTTCCTGTTTGTTATTTCAGCTGTGGTCCTGGCGATTTTTCTCTACGTGCTTACTATTCAGAAGATAAGTATTTTCGGGGTGATGAAGGCTCAGGGAATATCCTCCCAATACTTGGCCGGCTCTGTTGTAGCGCAGACATTTTTACTTTCTTTAGCTGGGGTGATGATTGGGCTGGTTCTTGCTGTAGTTACAGGATTATTCCTGCCGGCAGCTGTACCGGTAGCCTTTAATTACATTGAAATGCTGGTCTATGGAATGATTCTGATTGCCGTATCCGTCATTGGAGCATTTATTTCTGTACAGACCATTGTGCGAATTGACCCATTACGGGCGATAGGAGGTTAAGGGAATATGGCTATTTTAGAATTGAAAAAGGTGCAGAAAACCTTTGGATCTGGCAGAACAAAAGTAGAAGCAATGAAAGAAACGAATTTTGAGGCGCAACAAGGCGAATTAGTTGCAGTTATTGGCCCCTCTGGTTCCGGAAAAAGTACGTTTTTAAGTATCGCCGGAGGGCTGCAGACACCCACAGCGGGAGAAGTCAGGATGAACGGCACAGCTTTGACTGATTTAAAGGAAAAAAAGCGTGCAGCGTTAAGGCTGAAAGAAGTCGGCTTTGTTTTGCAGGCATCGAATCTGGTTCCTTATTTAAACGTTGGACAGCAGATGCAGCTGCTGGATAAGGTAAAGAAAGGGAATATGTCTAAAGCAGAATCCGAAGCGCTCTATCAGTCGTTAGGCATTGATCATTTGCTTTGCAGCTTCCCAAAAGACTTATCTGGCGGAGAGAGGCAGCGGGTAGCGATTGCTAAAGCACTCTATACCAACCCAAGTCTTATTTTAGCAGATGAACCGACGGCGTCACTTGACTCTGACCGTGCATTTGAAGTGATGCGTATGTTAAAAGAAATTACAGAAGAAAAGCAAACAGCAACAATCGTTGTAACACATGATACCCGACTGATTGAGGATTGTGATAAAGTCTATCAAATGACAGATGGGAACATGGAATTACAGGAAAAAGAACGTTATACGGTATGACAAAAAGGATGTGATTTCCATTCACTGGAACATCGCATCCTTTTTCATTCTGTTACAAAAATGGATTATAAAACCTGCTGCCATCATGAAAGGTGATTATCAACGATACGGTCAAAATGACTGCTCCAACAGCTATCGTGATATAATCTGCCCGTTTAAAAGGCTTGATGCTGTACCAGGTTCTTTTTTTATTTTTCCCAAATCCTCTTAACTCCATAGCGTTACTGATTACTTCAATTCTGTCCAAACTGGATAGGATTAAAGGAAGAATAATAGCTCCTGCATTTTTGATCCGCTTAGCTAATTTTTCATTTTTTGATAAATCAATCCCGCGGGCCTGCTGAGCTTGGGCAATAGTACGGAAGTCCCGTTGGATATCTGGAATATACCGGAGTGCCAAAGAGACAGAATAAGCGATTTTATAATTGATTCCAATCCGGTGGAGAGAAGCAGCGAATTCACTCGGATGGGTAGTGACGATAAATAGTAACGCAGCCGGAATAACGACAAAATATTTTAATGTAATATTAAATTGATAAAAGATTTGCTCCAGTGTCATATTATAACGCCCGGCTATTTCAAAAAGTACATGATTGGTACCATAGATCCGGACACCTTCCTGAGGTGAAAACAGGTAAATAGCGATATTATTCAACAGTAAAAAAATTAAAATAAAGATTAATACAAAGGCGATGTCCCGGATATGAACCTTTGAAACAATGAATATGGTCATGCTTATAATGAATAAAAATAATAGAATCCTTGTATCATAAGTGAGCATTGCAGCGGAGGACCACATGATAAAAATAATCAATTTAGTGCCCCCTGATAATCGATGGACAGGGGATTCCTTTTCGATATAAGATAACATTTCTACGGCCATGCTTTGCGTACCTCCCTGTCGAAGGCAATAAACCTGGATACAAACTCGACCGGTTCCTCAATACCGGTAAGAACTGCTAAATCAAATAAGGACGTTTCTTTTAAATTAGCTTCCGCCACAATCGCTTCATTGGTTAAGATATTTATAGGTGAATCATCTGCAGTTACTTTGCCATCTGCTATGACAATCGCCCTTTGCGTATATTCCAGCATTAAATGCATGTCATGTGTAATCATCATAATGGTAATACCTTGGGCGTTTAAATCTGCCAGGAATTCCATCATCTCCGTATAGTGATAGAAATCCTGCCCGGCAGTAGGCTCGTCCAGAATAATTATTTCTGGCTTCAGCACTAAAATAGAAGCGATGGTTACCCTCTTTTTCTGCCCAAAGCTTAACGCGGAGATCGGCCAATTTCGAAAAGGATACAGACCGCATATTTTTAATGTGTTTTCTACCCTCTCTCTTATTTCTTCTTCGGAATAAGTTCCCTTCATAACAAGGCCTAAGGCTACTTCGTCATAAATCATATGCTTTGAGATCATTTGATTTGGATTTTGCATCACCATGCCGATCCGTTCAGCACGCTGATAGATAGTGTCTCCGGTAATATCCTTTTCGTGATAGATGATTTTTCCTTGGTTATTTTTTTCAAATCCGCAAATTAATTTGGATAAAGTTGATTTACCTGCACCATTTTTACCGACAATGCTTACCATTTCTCCCTTATCAATGGAAAAGGATACCTTTTTAATGTTATTTTCCTTGCCACTATATGTGAAGGAGACGTCCTCCAGCTGCAAAACAGGATGTGTCAGCGTTCTCTTTTTTGCGGGCGGAGATTGCTCAAACCAATGTAAAAGCTTGTCTTTGAATGCCTCTGTTTGCAATGTATTCAAGTGTGCTAAGCCATGCTGCGGAGTGAGGAGACAACCCGCGTATTTTAATGCTTTGATGTATAAGGGCTCTCGAATGTTATTTCTCTGTAACACATCGGAGGTAAGCAATACATTGGGAGAGGAATCATTTACAATGTCTCCGTCATTAACAACGATAATTCTGTCCACATTCCGGTATAATACATCCTCTAAACGATGCTCAATGATAACGACCGTCGTATTTGTCTCCTTTTGAATCTGATCAATTAAATCTATGGCATGTCTCCCTGTAGCAGGGTCCAAATTGGCCAATGGTTCATCAAAAAGGAGAATATCTACGTCATCCACCATGACTCCAGCGAGAGAGACCCGCTGCTTTTGTCCGCCGGAAAGAGCATGGATAGAAGCATCTAAGTATTCATCCATATCTACAAGGCGTGAGACATCGGCTACCCTTTTCATCATGGTGTCATGCGGAGTAACATTATTTTCTAAAGAGAAAGCAATATCCTCGCCGACAGATAAGCCGATAAATTGTCCGTCAGGATCCTGCAATACCGTGCCAACCATTTTGGATAACGAAAAGATATCGAGCTCTTTTGTTTCCTGTCCTTGGATTTTCAAGCTTCCTGTCATCTCCCCTTTATACGAGAAAGGCACCAGCCCATTGAGGCAATGAGCTAGTGTGCTTTTTCCAGAACCAGAAGGGCCTGCAATTAATATTTTTTCTCCTTGATGAATGGTTAAATCAATATTTTTTAACGTAGGTTCCTGTTGGCTTCGATATTTAAATGTAACATTTTCAAACTGGATAATAGGCTGTTTCATGTTTATCTCCCTTAAAGTATCTGCTGTTCTCAGAAATCAGATAACGGCAACAGATACTATTCTTTGGTAAGACTCCCGCTTTGACTTTTGGTTTTTGTATAAGATGCGATTAGAATCGTACCAAGAATGCCGGTGGTTATAATATTGGCAATACCGGCGAAAGCGCCTTGTACAAATACTTTATTTGCAGGCTCTGCATAAATCAATATGTCTAAAGCTGGAGCAATCAAGAACCAGCCTATCGCTTGTACACCTGCTTGTACCACATTGAACTGAATGATTTGTCTGGAGGCAAATATTCCTGACTCTATATCGATTTTTCTAGTGAATAAGCCGATAAAAAAGCCGATAAATACCGATACAAACACCCAGCTCCACCAAATAGAACCATAAAATACGGCATCCTTTAAGGCGTGGCCGATTAAACCAATCAGTCCTCCGGCAATAGGGCCAAAAACGACGCTCATTAAAGCTAAAAAGGCATATGCGGTTTCAATGGTTGTATTTGGTATCCCGGTTGGAATGGCTGCAAAGCGCCCTAAAATAACAAATACTGCTGAACCAATTCCAATTGCTACAATTGTTTTAATAGATAACCCATTTCTCTTCAATTCCCAATTCCCCCTTTAAATGATATGTTCTTATTTTATTAAATACCAATCAGCTTATTTTCGGTGCTTTGCGAATAATAATTTGCCAATGGGGCCCAGTTTCTACGTGATACGCATTGGCAAAGGAGCCCTGGTTAATCGCAACGCCTAAATTATCCAACGAATTCACATACAGCAAAGGCTCTCCGAGGCGAATTTCGGCAAAGGAATGCCGGTATGTCATGATATTTTTATATACCTGCTGGCGGTTATTGGCGATAGTGACTTCGAAAGCATCTCCGTGAGCCACATTAATTTCTTGAAACAACTCTCTGCTGATGTTGGTCCATAGATTGCCGAAGCGAATATCTAATATATCAATATTACCGTAGACGATATCTTCTTCTATATAAGCTTCCGGTTTTGTTAATTCAACAATATCGTTTACATCAACAGGGGCTCCGACTTCTTCAAAGGTAATGGTATTTGATGCTAATCTTGCTCCTGTATAGGCATAAACGTCACGTCCATGAAACGTATAGGATTCCCCTGAGCGAGGTAAACGGTTTGTTTTCTCATCGATGATTCTGGCTTCCTTAATGCCGATGTCCTTTTTAATATGGGTAAGTGTTCCATTATCCGGCGTCACAATATATTGGTTATTCACCGTTTTAACGACGACGCTCAGCCTTGCAGTACCAACTCCTGGATCAACTACAGAGATAAAAACTGTTTCCTCTGGCCAATATGGTAACGTTTGATAGAGGCGATAGGAGCCTTCCCAAATATTATATTGCGGGATATCGTGTGTCAGGTCGAATACCCGGAGCTTGGAATCTACAGAAAGTGCTACCCCATACATGGCACTGACTGCTCCGTCGCTAAGACCAAAATCTGTTTGAATGACTAAATTTCTTCCCATTTTAAATTCCTCCTTAATAATATGTGCTCAAAAATTCGATAAAAATTCGCTGTGTCATTTTTGCTGGACTTTTGAAACTCCTCTTTGTGTTGCTTGCATTTTCGTCGATGAGCAGTTGGTTTTTAAGGAATTAAAAAACCACGCCCATATCGAATAAACGATAAGGACGTGGTTGGAATATACGTGGTACCACCTTATTTTACTGTATGCTCACACATACAGCCTCATCAAGTACGAAAGCAAGAAGCTTTGATACTGTGGTATTGATAACGAGTACCAAATCTCGTCGGAACCTACTCATATCGATCGATATTTTCAGCACGAAGCTCAGAGGCCATTGTTCAGATTCGTATTTTTACTTCTTTTCAGCTGCCGAAGTTCTCTGTGAAAAAATAGTTGAATCTTACTTTTCCTCTTCCACGCTTTTCATAAATAACCTATGCGAATTAATGTCATTATAAATAATCGAAATATAAAAAGCAAGTATTTTTAGAAAAATGATAAAAGTCGAAATAACAGGTCTGGCTTGTGAAAGGAATCATCTATTTCGGCAGTTTTCAAATTTGAATGCTAAATAGATCATCTGTGCATAGAATAAGATAGAGAAGGAAATGATTCTTTTCTTAATGAAATAGGACAAGCTTGAGAAGGGGAAACCACTCGGCGGATTATCTTGTTTTTCCAAAGTACCGCAATCATAGCCCTCTTAAAGTAAAAAACTTAAATTTACATACTCTTTACATTAACAGCAAACTATATTAATAATTCTTCTCTATACTTCAAAGTGAGGACAGAGGAGAAATGTCCAGTAACTATTATGCAGATAAATTTAAGGGGGCACTTTAATGAGCTTTAGACGGTTTACTTTATTCTTTTTTGTTTCTATTTTAATTTTCTTGGCAGCATGCGGTTCAGGCGATGCAGATAGTGCAAGTGATTCTGAATCTGGCAGCAGTGAAGAATTATCAGGTAATGTAGCAATTGATGGTTCAGGTACGGTGTACCCATTAATGGCGAGATTAGCTGAAGATTATATGATAAATGAGCAGCAGGGCGTTTCAGTAGAGGTTAGCCGTGCCGGGACAAGCGCAGGTTTTGAAAAATTCTTAGTGGAAAATGGAACGGACTTCAATGATGCTTCCCGGGAAATAAAAGAGGAAGAACAGGCAAAAGCAGATGAATTAGGCATGGAAGTGCAAGAATTGAAGGTTGCATTAGACGGTTTAACGATTGTGACGCATCCAGATAATGATTGGGCGACAGAGTTAACACCAGAGCAGGTACAAGGAATTTTCCTTGGTGAATATACGAAGTGGTCAGATATTGATGACTCTTGGCCAAATGAAGACATTCAAACGTACGGTCCAAATGAAAATCATGGAACATATGAATTCTTTTACGAAGAGATTTTAGAAGAACAAGATTTAGTAGGTGGAATTGATCTTCAACAAGATTACTCGACATTAGTGACATTGGTTTCAGAAGATAAGAACGCTATTGGATTCTTTGGATTTGGATATTATCAAAGTAATCAAGATGCGATCAACGCTGTATCTATTGACTTTGGTGACGGAGCGGTTGAACCATCTCTAGATACGATTGCAGAGGACGGACCTTATGCAGACTATACACGTCCAGTATTTACGTACCTGAATGTAAATCAAGCACAGGAAAAACCGGAAGTGCTTGACTATGCAAAATACGTTTTAGAAAATACAAATAATGTAGCTGGCGAGACAGGCTTTGCACCGATTCCAGATGAAGAAATCCAGTCACAGCTGGAAGAGTTAGAAGGAATCGAATAAGACAAGAAGACGGATGAGCGGTGTGTAAAAACACCTCTCATCTTCCTCTTATTTTAAGAAATGGAAGGTGGCTCTAGCATCATGGCTGCAAATAATAAGAACCGCATGTCGGTTAGTAAAATGATTGAACAACAAAAACAGAAGCGCAAATTTTTTAATCAATTAGAACGGTTCATACCAATTCTATTATTAATTATTGCTTCGATATCGGTTCTTACCACAGTTGGGATAATTTATACGCTGTTTGCTGAATCGGTTGCGTTTTTTCGGAATGTCCCAATTCTTGATTTTCTTACAGGGACTGTGTTAAAACCGTTAAGCCAAAATCCTGAATTTGGATTACTGCCGTTGTTAAACGGAACCATTATCTCAACAGTGATAGCAATGCTGGTAGCGGGGCCAATCGGGATGATGTCGGCAATCTATTTAAGTGAATACGCGCCTGATCATGTTCGGAGAGTGCTGAAGCCGTTATTAGAGATTTTAGCCGGCGTACCGACAATTGTTTATGGATTTTTCGCCTTTACATTTGTAACGCCTTTACTAAGAATGATTTTTCCATCTATTGAAGCAACCAATATTCTTAGCCCGGGAATCATTATGGGCGTCATGATTATTCCGATGATTGCTTCGTTATCAGAAGATGCCATGTCTTCTGTTCCAAACTCGATGAGAGAAGGAGCGCTAGCACTTGGCTCAACAAAACTTGAGACAACATTTAAAGTAGTTATTCCAGCAGCACTGTCAGGGATTATTGCTTCCTTTGTGCTTGGTATTTCCCGGGCAATAGGGGAAACGATGATTGTAGCTATTGCCAGTGGAAGCTCCAAGAATTTCTCGTTTGATATTACTGGGTCGATGCAGACGATGACTGCTTATATTGTAGAGGTAGCAGGCGGGGAAGCGGCAGCAGGAACGACTATTTATTATAGTCTTTATGCCGTTGCATTAACCTTATTTGTTTTTACGTTAATGATGAATCTGTTAGCAAAATATATTTCACGTAAGTTTAGAGAGGAGTACTAAGATGGCTACGAGATATATGGATGCAGTGCTTGTTGAGAAACGTATGTCATCCCGTGTACGAAAAAATACTGGCTTTAAAGGTCTGTTCTTTGCCTCCACATTATTCGGTCTGATTGTGCTGGCTGTATTGCTCGTTCGTATTTTTACGCAGGGAATCGAATATATCAATATCGATTTTCTGATGAATCACCTATCCACAGACGCAAGCAGAGCAGGGATTATGGGAGCTATTTTAGGAACAGCGTGGCTGATGGTGGTAGTTATTCCGGTAACTATGATTATCGGGGTAGGAACAGCCATTTATCTGGAGCTTTATGCAAAGAAGGGCAAGCTTCAGTCCTTTATTGCAACAAATATTTCTAACTTAGCAGGCGTCCCGTCGATTGTGTATGGATTGTTAGGTCTGACGTTATTTGTCCGTACTCTCGAATTTGGCAATGTTATCTTAGCAGGCGGATTAACCTTAGCATTGCTTGTACTTCCGATTGTTATTGTGGCAGCACAGGAAGCACTGCGGGCAGTGCCGGGACAGCTTAGTGAAGCATCCTACGGCATGGGAGCAACAAAATGGCAGACAGTGCGCCGTATTATTTTACCAGCGGCATTACCTGGTATTTTAACGGGAGCAATTTTAGCATTATCACGCGCAATTGGAGAAACAGCTCCGTTAACTGTTCTTGGTATACCTGCATTGTTAATCCCGTTTCCGTCCGGTGTTTTTGATACATTTACGGCATTGCCGATGCAAGTTTATTATTGGACGATTGATTCCTCCCTTGTAGCAGAATATGCAAATCTGGCAGCAGCAACGATTATCGTGTTATTGATTTTACTGTTCTTACTAAACTCTATCGCTATTTTGATTCGGAATAAGTTTCAGCAGCGCTACTAATGGGAGATTACGGAATTAAATTGGTTAAATAAAGAGAGGAGATTATTCTATGAGTACGGTAATGGAGAAACAAATTAATTTAAAGCTTGTAAGAAACCCCAATGAAAGATATGAACCGGAAGTGCCAAAAGAGGTCGTTTATGATACAAAAGGGTTAAACCTATGGTACGGGGAAACACATGCTTTAAAAAATATAAATATGGATATCAAAGAAAAAGAAGTGACAGCGATTATCGGCCCCTCTGGCTGTGGGAAATCGACGTATTTGAAAACATTGAACCGGATGGTGGAACTGGTTCCCATTGTGAAAACATCCGGTCAGATAACG
This sequence comes from Oceanobacillus aidingensis, assembly GCF_042654105.1. Classification (NCBI taxonomy): domain Bacteria; kingdom Bacillati; phylum Bacillota; class Bacilli; order Caryophanales; family Bacillaceae; genus Oceanobacillus; species Oceanobacillus aidingensis. Next base: position 107,995 of record NZ_JBHSFT010000007.1, read on the forward strand.
TATAAAGGGAAAAATATTTTAGATAAATCCTTTCGTGTAGAGGATTTGCGTACACAGGTCGGAATGGTTTTTCAAAAAGCAAATCCGTTTCCGAAATCAATCTATGAAAATATTGCTTATGGACCTAAAATCCACGGCATTAAAAATAAGAAGGTCCTTGATGAAATTGTGGAGAACAGTCTGCGCGGCGCATTTATCTGGGATGAGTTAAAGGACCGTCTGGGTGATAATGCATACGGGTTATCGGGCGGACAGCAGCAGCGTTTATGTATTGCCCGCTGTTTGGCAGTGGAACCCAACGTGATTTTAATGGATGAGCCGACCTCGGCGCTGGATCCAAAATCAACCTTGCGCATCGAGGAGCTTGTACAGGAATTGAAGAAAGATTACGCAATTGTTATCGTAACGCATAACATGCAGCAGGCAGCCCGTATTTCTGATAAGACGGCATTTTTCTTAAATGGGGAAATCATTGAATATGATAAAACTGACCACATTTTCAATAACCCGACAGATCAGCGTACAGGGGACTATATTTCTGGACGATTTGGATAAGTGAATAAGACATCGTTAGAGAATGGCTTTCCGGGTCATTCTTTTTATTTTAGAATTTGAGTTTAGTGTTAAGTGACAGTGTTTTTTTATGATAGAAGCATATCGGATTTTTATCGCCAGACTTGAATTAAGAAATAAATTGATAAATGATTTTAAATGCGGGCGGTACAAGAATAACCAAAGCTACAAACAGATGGACATACCTTCTGTTCGTGAAACTGGTATAGGTGAATAACAATAAAATGATAAAAACAGTTAAAGCCAATAGATTGATGGAATATATCCAAATGGTTGAGTAGAACACATGTAAAATAGATATGAAAAAGTAAATAAATGCGCTTGCAATAAAAATTTTTTTAGCGGAAGACACCGTTACCATCCCCTGTTGCTAGAGTTAATTTCATATATAACCATTCTTCCCTTCATACAAAAGAGAAAACCTGATTCTTTGGTTTTGTAAGCACCGCCTATAATCTGTAGATGTTTATTTCTCCGCTCAAAAAGGTAAAGAATAGTAGCATAGAAAAGCCTTTTTAGACGATGAGTAATCATGAGCTAAAGGGGGTTTTTATAAAAATGGATTCTATTACAAGAGGAATGTACATTACTTGGATCGTTTTTATTGTTCTTGCATTCTCCAGTTTAATGATTAATTTTAACTCTGATGGAGAAACATCTCTTATTGTGCCCCTAATCGTATTCATAGGTTTAGCTATTCTAGGATTGATAGAAGGAATCATGAAAATAAATCAAAATAAAAAGCGATACGGAGCAATCGAAATAATGTTAGCCATTCTTCTCTTTATAGTAATTATGATAGCCATAATAACTTCCTAACCTTAATAAAATTCAAAGTACAAATCCGTGTTTGGATATTTTATACAAGGGAACATGATAATATAAAGAATGATTAAAAGGAGTTGTGAGAAATGAAGGTATTTGTCATTGGAGCGAACGGACAGATTGGAAAGCATCTGGTGAACCAGCTGCATGCAAATGAACAGCATGAGGTGACAGCCATGGTTCGCAAAGAAGGACAGAAAAAAGAATTAGAAGATAGAGGTATTCCTGCTGTTCTAGCGGATTTAGAAGGTAGTATTTCAGATTTAGAAAGTGCTATCAAAGATGTAGATGCAGTGGTATTTACAGCTGGCTCCGGCGGAAAGACCGGCCCGGATAAAACATTGCTCATTGATTTAGACGGTGCAGTAAAATCGATTGAAGCTGCGAAAAAAGCCAATGTGAACCGATTTGTGATGGTGAGTGCATTCCAGGCGAATAACCGGGACAGCTGGGCAGACAGTCCAATTAAGCCATATATGGTGGCAAAACATTTTGCGGATGAAACATTGGTACAAAGCGGACTTGATTATACCATCGTCCGCCCAGGCGGATTACAGAATGAACCAGGTACAGGAAAAGTTCTGGCAGGAGAAAATTTGGAGCGGGGCAGCATTCCGCGTGAAGATGTAGCAGCCGTCATTGTGGAAGCACTTGAAGCTGAAAATACGTATCAAAAAGGCTTTGATTTAATTACTGGAGTAGACTCTATTCATGATGCGGTAGGGAAAATATAGAATAAAGCTGTAGCTTTCGGGAATTTCCCGGATGGTTTTCCGTAACAGCGTGGAAAAAAGGCGTTCTTTTCTAGAAAGAGCGTCTTTTTTGTGTGAAAAAAATATACATAATCATTTCCACACAAAAGGATACTTTTTCTATACAAACGCTCATTTATCCCATTATTTATGTTACCAGAAACGAATAAAAAACCTAGAAATTACGTGTCTTGACTGGATAAAAGCGGAATTCCTCAAAAAAATAAAAAAATTTTAAAATACCTCTTGCATTATTATACATAATGATGCATAATAATTCGATAACAGCACATTTACGAGAGGGGATTTTTTAAGTGGCAAAAGACAAGATCGTTTTAGCTTATTCTGGAGGATTAGATACATCTGTAGCGGTGAAATGGTTACAGGATAAATATAATTATGATGTGATTGCAGTAGCGTTGGATGTTGGGGAAGGAAAAGACTTGGACTTCGTGAAGCAAAAAGCATTGGACGTAGGTGCTATCAAATCATATGTGATTGATGCGAAAAAGCTTTATTCAGAGGAATATGTATTGCCGGCATTGAAGGCCAACTTGCTTTATGAAGGGAAATATCCATTAATTTCGGCATTATCGCGCCCATTGATCGCAAAAATATTGGTGGATATCGCTGAAGAAGAAGGTGCAGTGGCTGTAGCGCATGGCTGTACTGGAAAAGGAAATGACCAGGTTCGTTTTGACGTTGCCTTTACAGCGCTAAACCCTGAATTAAAGATTGTTGCGCCAGTTCGTGAATGGGCAATGTCGAGAGAGGAAGAAATTGAATATGCATTAGAGCATAATATTCCGGTTCCAATTAAAAAGGACAGTCCATACAGTATTGACCAGAATCTATGGGGAAGAAGTAATGAATGCGGCATTTTAGAGGATCCATGGGCAGAAGCGCCAAAGGATGCATATGATTTAACCCAAGAACCAGAGGATGCACCAGATGAAGCGCAAACGGTGCAGATTACGTTTGAACAAGGGAAGCCGGTCTCATTAGACGGTCAAAAACTGGATTTAGATGAATTGATTCTAACACTAAATGAAATTGCCGGTAAACATGGTGTTGGCAGAATCGACCATGTGGAGAATCGTTTAGTAGGTATCAAATCAAGAGAAATTTATGAAGCTCCGGCAGCAATGACGTTGATTAATGCACATCAGGAATTGGAAGCATTAACTTTACCTCGTGAAGTAGCGGAATTTAAACCGGTAGTAGAGCAGAAGCTGTCACAGGCAGTTTATTACGGCTTATGGTATTCCCCGTTGACAGAAGCCTTGCAGGCCTTTATTGAGAAGACACAGGAGCATGTTTCTGGTACAGTAAAAGTGAAGCTGTACAAAGGGCATGCACAAGTTGTCGGAAGAGAATCTGCAAATTCCTTATATGACTTTGACTTAGCAACCTATAACAAAGCTGATGCTTTTGACCATGATGCAGCACTAGGATTTATTAAGCTATGGGGACTGCCGACGCAGGTACATGCCTCTGTCAACGGCCCTCAAGGAAATAAATCGATTGAGAAAGTAAAACTAGAGGTAAAGGAAGCTGTTAATCCGTGAAATTATGGGGTGGAAGATTTACAAAACCAACGAATGAACTAGTCGACGAGTATACCTCGTCGATTCGTTTTGACCAGAAGTTAGCGAAATATGATGTGAAAGGCAGTCTGGCTCACGTTGCAATGCTGAAGAAATGCGATATTATACCGGCAGAGGACGCAGAGCAGATTACCGAAGGATTGAAAAAGGTTCTGTCCAAAATTGAGGCTGGAGAAGCTGAATTATCAGAAGCAGATGAAGATATCCATATGAATGTCGAGAGACTGCTGATTGAAGAAATTGGTCCAGTAGGAGGAAAGCTTCATACTGGGCGCAGCAGAAACGATCAGGTAGCGTTGGATATGCGGCTGTATGCAAGAGAAGCGGTATCTGAGCTGATTGTGCTCGTGAAATCAGTTCAGCAGGCGCTTATCGGGCAGGCGAAGGCAAACATTGATGTCATTATGCCGGGATATACGCACCTGCAGCGTGCGCAGCCGGTTTTATTTGCCCATCATATGATGGCATACGTATTTATGTTTCAGCGTGATGTGGAGCGTCTGGAGGACAGCTTGAAGCGTGTGAATAAATCGCCATTAGGTGCAGGGGCACTGGCAGGCACAACTTTTCCGATTGATCGTGCTTTTGTAGCAGAGCAGCTTGATTTTGACGGAATTTGTGAAAATAGCCTGGATGCTGTCAGTGATCGTGATTTTGTGGTCGAATTCCTGTCCAATGGCTCGTTGATCGGTACGCATTTATCACGTCTTTGTGAAGAACTCGTGCAGTGGTCCAGTGCCGAATTTAATTTTGTCGAGCTGGATGATTCGTATACAACGGGAAGCAGCATGATGCCGCAAAAGAAAAATCCAGATGTGGCAGAGCTTGTCCGCGGCAAGACAGGTCGTCTTTACGGCAATCTGATTGGAATGCTGACGACGTTAAAAGGCTTGCCTCTCGCATATAATAAAGACATGCAGGAGGACAAAGAGGGGATGTTTGATTCCCATGAAACGCTGAAGGGCGCTTTACAGCTCTTTGCCGGAATGATTGCATCCATGGAAGTAAATAAAGAAAGCATGTATAAGGCGGTTTCGAATGATTATTCCAACGCGACGGATCTGGCTGATTATTTGGTGAATAAGGGACTCACCTTCCGTGAATCGCATGCGGTTGTTGGCCAGGTGGTTTTAAACTGTATTCAAGCCAGCAAGTATCTGCTGGATTTGAGCTTAGCGGAATTCAAACAATATTCCGATGTGGTGGAAGAAGATATATTTGAAGCGCTGAAGCCGGAGACAGTGGTTAATGCAAGAGCTGCTGCAGGCGGAACAGCCAAAAACAGTGTATTAGACCAAATTGAAAAGGCAGAGCAATTATTGGAATCATCTGATGTAAATAAGGTATAGTATATACGAGAAGTAAAATGATTGGAGCCCATAGAGTCAGCAGATGGGTTCCTTTATTTTACGCAAAAAAAATACAATAGATTCAAGTTTTTCTAATGTCGTAAAGGCGGTAATGTATTATGAAATTAATTGCATCAGATATGGATGGAACCTTGCTTAATGAAAATGGCGTAATCAGTGAAGCGAATGCACAAGCAGTAAAAAAAGCAATGGATAAAGGCGTGGAATTTATTGCTGCAACAGGCAGGTCCTATCAGGCAGCGAATACGCCGCTTCAAGCTGCCGGGATTAATTGTCCCATTATCAGCTTGAATGGCGCAGTAACCTATCAGGAAAATGGAAAAGTAATCAATAGTATTCCAATGGATAAACAGGCAGCTGCACGTATTGTCGATGAATGCAGCAAACTGGGGATGTATGTAGAATTATTTACAGATAAAGGCGTCCTTTCTGAAAGCCGGGAACACTTTTTAGATATCCTCATGGATATCCTGCACACAACTCATCCGAATATATCTGAGAGGGAAATGCGTGAAATGGTAGAGCAGCGGTTTCAATTAGAAGAGGTTTCTTTTATTGAAAATCTGCAGTTAGCAGTGAAGGATGAGGATACGGAAGTTTATAAAATCCTTTCTTTTGCTTTTGAGGAGAGTCAGCTGGAGGGCGCAAAAAGAAAGCTTCGTGATGAGACAGGGGCTGTAATTACATCTTCCGGAGAGACGAATCTGGAATTTAATCATCCTAAAGCCCAAAAAGGATTAGCCATTCAAAAGTATATAGAAGACAGCGGCTGGTCTATGCAGGATGTGATGTCAATCGGAGATAATTGGAATGATGCAAGCATGTTAGAAATGGCTGGCCGCGGAGTCGCGATGGGTAATGCTGCAGATAAAATTAAGCAGTTATGCCAATACGAGACGGTGACAAATGAGCAGGATGGTGTTGCCAAAGCCATTGAAGAGATGCTGGCGGAGTTTAATAAATAGAAAAATGCCGGGCTGTTTTACCTTGCCCGGCATTTTTTTATTTAATGGCGTTTACTTAACCATAATACGCCTGATTTTGCGAGTCTTGGCAATAAGCCTGTCATTGGCTTCTTGGCCATATTTCCAAAACCATCTGACTTGCCTAAGGAGCCCAAGGTTCCTTTAAGTTTAATAGGTTTTGGTTTTTTCGGCTGTTTTTCATTTAAAATAGCAAGCAGAATTTCTGCAATTTGTTCTCCCTGCAGGCCGGCCAGCTGTGCACTTGGCGAGTGTTCACTGGATGCGCAATCTCCCAGCACATACACAGATGGATCCTCAGGAACCTGATAAAAATCATTGACAACGACTTTTCCGTGATTATCCTTGCTGTATGGAAGTTCACGTACAAGCCAATTCGGCTGTACACCTGCTGTCCAGATGGTCACATCATTTAAATAACAAACGCCATTATTGCAAACGCCGTCTTGTTCTACATATTCTACCGTTGAATTATGTATCACATCGACATTGTTTTCTGTCAGCCATTTTTGTACATAGGATTGAATTTTGCTGTCCAGTGGTTTTAATACCGTATTACCGCGGTCAAGCAGACGGATGTTTAAGTCTGGCCGGCTTTCCCGGATTTCTGAAGCCACCTCAATCCCGCTTAATCCTGCACCGATAACAGATACTTTTCCATAAGCTTTCAAATTTCCTATTGCCACTCCTGCTTTTCTGGCTTTTGCAAAGGTTTGAACGCTTTCTGTGAATTCTGCTGCCCCCGGGATTCCATGGTAATTGTCTTCACAGCCTAAGCCGATAATTAAATAATCATAAGGAACAATGGAATCTTCATCTTGAATAATAATTTGTTTATTTTCCGTATCGATTTTTATGATTTCCCGAAAAATATAGTTCACCCGGGAATCAGCTGGAAAATCAACACGAACATCATGATCGGCTGAAGTTCCTGCAGCAATCGCATAGAACTCTGTTTTTAGCGAGCGAAATGGATTACGGTCGATAACAGTGATATGTATATCATCGGCTAATGTTTGGCTGAGAAGGCCGAGCAGCGTCTTGATACCGCCGTATCCACCTCCAACAAGAACAACTCTTTTCATTGTGTACACCCCTTATTTAAATTGTGAAGAAATATAAAACGAAACGTCATTCGGCGGGAGTTTTTACGGGTGATTCTCTGCAGGAAATGAAATGTTCCGACAGAATGGTACGGTGATGACGCGCCCCCATCAAAATGATGCGATAAATCACTCCAACAAAACGCAGATAGTAACACAAGGGTATGCACCCGGGGATATGACCGAGCAGCCGCTTCCCTAAAAACTCCTAAAGCAATCGAAGTTATACTGCCAGATAAACGGTAGTAAAATATGAATGCATTTTCATTTAAAAATAACCGCGTTCAGCTCCAAATGTTCTCCACTTTCGACATTTTGAAACAATCTCTCTTTCGTTTACTAGCGTAACAAATTATGAAGGCGATGTCATTAAGATTGAGGCAGCAGTTTGCAATTGAGAAAAGGATAATTTATTCAAAAAAATTAAATTATTTCGCCCGGAATGAATAGCTTGCTAGAGTTTTAGAAATAATGGTACGATTAAGAGTGCTTTTTATTCAATAAGTTTAACCAATCATTCTATGGGAGGGAAATATAACTCCCGTTGAATGAAGTTTCGTTTTCATAGATATAGAAAAGAAAAGGAGTTGCCTATGGCAGGAATGAATTCAATCCCATTTACTGTAGCAAAAAATGAGCATTTTTTTGATCGCCTGGGAGATTATATCGGCGATGTTTTTTATGATATTTTACCAGAACAAGGCTTTGAGCTGCGTGATGAACAGATTTATATGGCGTTTCAGCTGGAACAGGCTTTTAAGCATAAAAAGACCATTTTTGCAGAAGCAGGAGTTGGTACGGGGAAGACAATCGTGTATCTCTTATATGCCATTTGTTATGCCCGCTATCAGAGAAAGCCTGTGATTATTTCCTGTGCGGATGAAACATTGATTGAGCAGCTGGTCAAAGAGGGCGGAGATATTGATAAGCTGGAAAAAGCGCTGGGCTTAGAGGTAGACGTCCGTTTGGCAAAAGCACGCGAAAACTATTTGTGCATGAAGAAGCTGGATCCGTTGTCCGAATATACAGAGGATGAAGAAATTCTTGATGTACATGACTCTGTTCCGGACTTTGTGTTCGATCAAGGTGTCTCGATGCAGTCTTTTTATCCTTATGGAGACAGGAAAGATTATCCATGGCTTTCGGATAAGCAATGGGAACAGATTGGCTGGGACCCGTTGAAGCAGTGTGCGACTTGTGATTTTAGACATCGCAGTGCGCAGACATTGCATCGTGATTATTACCGCCATGCAAAAGATTTGATTATCTGCTCGCATGATTTTTATATGGAGCATGTCTGGACGAAAGAATCAAGAATCAGGGAAGGGCAGCTGCCATTGCTTCCGGAAGCCAGTGCGGTTGTTTTTGATGAAGGGCATTTATTAGAGTTTTCAGCCCAAAAAGGATTGACCTACCGCTTCAACTATCAGAATATCACCAATGTCTTAACTGGCTATCAAGGGCAGGATGTGCGGGAAGAATCACTGCAATTAGCCGAAGATATCATGGCGCTGCATGATGACTGGTTTGATTATATTTCAGAAATAGCTGTGCGTGTAGAAGGCTCCAATCGACTTGAAATTCCAACAGATACGAAAATGCGTGAAATGGCAGTTCAATTAGAGAAGATGGTTCAAGAGCTGTTAGAACAGCTAGTTTTTGATGCGGAATTGTTCACCATGGATGCATACCATACAAAAATTATTGAAGAGTACTTGGAATTTTTCACGTATGGTTTATCAATTTTCTTAAAGGATGATGAGGGAGTTTACTGGTTGGAAGAGGACGGCGACCAAAGCAGTCTGGTTATCATGCCGAGACTGGTAGAGGAGGTGCTTCGGGAAGAAGTATTTCAGAAAAACATTCCATTTATTTTCTCCTCAGCAACACTCTCTCAAAATGGAGATTTTTCATATATTGCGAAGAGTCTGGGGGTGGATGCATATGACTTCTTTTCTGTTGAATCCCCATTTGATTATGAGGAAGTCCGTACCATAAAAGAACATGGGTATTCGGAGGAAGCAGAAAAATACCTCGGGATTGCCACCCAGCTTCAGGAGAATGAAGGGCACAGTCTCATTTTATTCCGCTCGGAAGAAGAGATGCAGGCATTCCGGAAATGGGCAGAAACGCAAGACTGGTCCTTTGATTTCTTGTTTGAAGGGGATAAGGAAATCAGCGAAATTGTCCGCGAATTCCAGTTTAATAAGTCCTCTGTTCTCTGTGCGTATCATTTATGGGAAGGGCTCGATGTGCCGGGAGAGGCACTGACACAAGTCATCATTGCTTCCCTGCCATATCCGCCAGATGATCCTGTGTTTAAAGCAAAACGCAAACATGCAAAGAACGCGTATGATGAAATTGACTTGCCCTATATGGAACTTCGGTTAAAACAGGGCATCGGCCGTTTGATTCGTACAGAGCAGGATAAAGGAATCGTTCATATTTGGAAAAAAGCTTAGCTGTTCTATCAGCATTTTATTTGTTTTTAAAAGGGCCGTTGATACGAGAAACCCCGTATCAACGGTCCTTTTTCGTATCAATTAAGCTTATAAAATGATTCAAAACCTTCGCAGTCAGCCCCCAGATGGTATTGTCGTCATATTGGTAGAAAAGCTCCTCCATCGTCCTGATATGCCATTCATAGTCCTCTCCGCCGACAATCAAATGGTATGGGAAATTATCCTCGGGCTTTATTTCTAAATGTACTTTATATTTTTTTGGTTCATTTTCTAAAAAGAAGGAAAGCGGAACGGTGAAAATATGATCCACTTCATCCGGGCTGGGCTGGATATTTTCTATACTCTTCAGCCTTCCGATAAAAGGATATATAATTCTTCCTAAGTCATTCACTACATAATCAAGCGGAATCGGATCGGAAATATCCTGTTCTGAAATACCAAGCTCTTCCGTCGTTTCCCGTATAGCGGTGTGGGAAGGATGCTTGTCATCCTGGTCTGCACGGCCTCCGGGAAAACAAACATCTCCAGGCTGGCTTCTTAGGTTTTTGGACCGGACTTCAAAAAGGATATGGGTTTCTCCATTTAATTCAACCAAAGGAATTAAAACAGAAGACCGTTTAAAGTATTTGTGGCCCATTAATGCCGGAGTGCGATCCCTTAAATGATTCAGAATATTTTCTATCTGCATGCGTATCCTCCCTTTTCATCATTCGTGTCATATATTAATTCTAGTATGCTTTTGGATTACTGTCATGTATATCGATTAACATGACAGATTATGTGTGTAAGTTGACACGTATTCGTAGAGATAGGATGATAATTATATAGAGAACGTTCAAATAGTTATCGCTTTTGATAGAATAAGAATAAATAAGAGAAGGGTGCGTATGCAATGAAACATGCTATTTATCAAATGGATATTGTTCCCGGCGATCCGGAGAGCAATCGCAGAAGTGTGAAAGCGTGGCTGGAAAATCAGGTTAAGGAGGATAAACCTGATATCGTTGTTCTTCCGGAAATGTGGACGACAGCCTATACGTTGGACCAATTAGATCAAATCGCTGATTTGGATGGAGAGCCTACGAGGAGCTTTTTGAAGGAGCTGGCAAAAACGTATCAGGTGCATATTATTGGCGGATCATTTGCGAATAAAGTAGAGGATGCAATCTATAATACAGCGCTTGTTGTTAATAACGAGGGGAAAGAGGTCTATACGTATGATAAAATCCATCTCGTCCCGATGCTGAATGAACCGGCATATTTAACAGGCGGAAGAAAACAGGCGCGTGTATTTGAGTTAGATGGAATCAAAATGGGGCTGATTATCTGCTATGACCTTCGTTTCCCTGAGTTAGCAAGGGAGTTGGCTCTGGCTGGAGCAGAAGTGATTTATATTGTTGCAGAATGGCCATCCGCCCGCAAGGATCATTGGAAGGCGCTTCAGCTGGCGCGGGCGATTGAAAATCAATGTTATATTATATCCAGTAATCGGATAGGAGCGTATGACGGTGTCGAATTCTGTGGAATGTCGCTGATTGTTGACCCATGGGGAACGATTATTCAGGAAGGGTCCGAAGATCAGGAAGAAACACTGGTCGAGACGATTGCAGCTTCGAATGTGGACCGGATACGTGAGGAAGTCCCTGTCTTTAGAAGCAGAGTGCCGGAAATGTATCAAGGCTGGTAATATAAAAAAGACTCCTTTGTCAGTGCGTCCCTTGAAAAACCGGAAGATAACCGGTTTTCAAGGGATAATCACCGTCGCAGGGAGTCTTTTTTAATGAATTGATTTATCAATATTAGGCGGTTCTTTTAATTCACCTGTACAAACATTTTCTGTGATATGCACTTGGGAAGTCTTCCCTTTGTTGTTTACGAATTTGAATACACCGTTATTAAAGTCCGTACCAATTTCCTTGTAGAAGATTCCCTCGTACAGATTATGCTTGGAACGAGTGAACTTCAGACGATATTGTCCGGGCACTTCGCCGTCTTCCTGAATAAATGCACGTACGCCTTTTTCGTAAATCGTATCATCCGTACTTTTTAATGTACGATCCACAGAAACAATGTGAAGGTCGATAAAAGAAATCTCACGAAGAAGCACGTTGACAAAAGACCCTTTTGTAATCTCTTCCCAACGGTTTTGTGCGCTTTGCCCAATAATAATTTGTGTAATATTGTACGTATGTGCTACGTCTTTAATTGCTTTTACAGAACGTTTCTCTTTGTCACGTATAATAAATTCCTCTACGTCTAATTCCTCGCACAATTCCTTCCAATGTTCAACAAAGCCAGATTTATCTGCATCAAATTCATCATAAGGAAGGGCATCTACTGTTAAAACATATAGCGGGCAATCCATCATTTGTGCTAATTTATGACCGCGGCGGATTAGACGTTCTCCATTAGGACCATAATAAACACATACTAAAATACTTTCATCCATACGACCTCTGATTTTTTTCATCGCTTCTACGCACCTTTCTTTAATAGTCATTTACTTTTTCTTTCGTTTTTAAAACATCTATATATATCCGAATAGGAGCAGAATGGTTTTACTTTTAATTTAACCTGTCAGAAGAAGGTTTAATCCCTTTTGTAACAGGTTTTTGAAGGAAGTCATATCCTTTAAACCGTATCATTTTAACATGTATTTTTAGATTCGTATAGTACTAGATGAAAAATATTTATTCTATATTGATTTTTTCACTGTAAAGTCCTTTATACAGGTATTTCTTAGAAGTTGCAAGTAAATTTAATAATGACGTCTTCGCTGCTGAAGAGAGATAGGAAAATACCCCAAAATGAAATTTTATAGGGGTGTCACAACGTCATGCATGCAAATAAGGATAAATTCTTGTATAATATCTATGTGTGATTATGAAGACGTCATGTTTAGTGTGTGTTCCAATAAGCTTTGTAAAAATGCCCGAACGACAAATGCTGCAGCAATGCACTGCCTTTGTCAGACTTTTTGAACAACCATTTTAACACCTCATAATGCCTTTGCTTTTACTACATGAAAGGCTTATTATTTTACCACGTTTTAACACAGCATGAGTGTCCGTCATTCCCTGCGAGGGTATTGAAATAATAAAACAAAACGTTGATTCAGTGGGAGTTTTTACGAACGGTTCTCCCTTATCAATATTATGGCTGGAAAAACGGTCACTACATTTCCTGATTAACTCAAGCTTCCATTCACAAGGGGAAAAGAAAAACCAGGCGGATTATGTTCCGTTTGATTAAATTGAGTTTCTCTCTATTTTTAACGCATTGGTTCAACCACTTTATCGTCTTTATTCTATTCAGTAACGTAATATGCTGAAGGGGCCCTGCAGCTATTTATATATATACTTTCGCCAATAATAGGCTTTCTATTATTAGATTAGCATTTTACGGACAAAATAACCATTGTATATGCTGCTTGTTTAGAAAGTATAAGAAAAACCGCAGTTTTAAAGAAGCTGTCACAAAGCTCCTTACCTTGTGTCCGAAAATCCAGGCCTGCCCATCCTTATGAAGGCAAAGAACGAGCAATCTCGCCTATTCGAATGGTCGTTTTCTCCCCCGTTTTAAAGGGTAGTTAGTAAATAGCATACTTGTCTGGAGGAAATATGTGCGGACTTTTTAAACAGGTGAGAAATTTTAACCTTTTTTGCTGCTTGAACCCAAACTTTGATTGATGCCTAAACACCTGGCAACCATCAGGTTTTCTAACATAATCACAAAATAAGAAAAACAATGAAATGATAGGAGGTTCTCGTTTGTCGACTTTAGTACTGGCTATTTTTATCCCATTTCTGGCTGCTGCAATTATACCCTTCTTATATAAGTATATAAAAAACATCCATGTAGGCTGGTTCGTCATTCTGGTGCCGACAGGCTTATTCATTTATCTTGCTTCGCTCATCCCGGCTATTTCGGGCGGAGAAGCAATTGTGCAGACAATAAACTGGATTCCAAGCTATGGAATCAATATAACGGCTTACCTGGATGGACTTAGTCTGACTTTGGCATTATTGATTTCCGGAGTGGGAGCACTTGTAATTCTTTACTCTATTTATTACCTTTCGTTGAAAGAACCAATAGGTACGTTCTATACATACCTTATGCTGTTTATGGGAGCAATGTTAGGCGTTGTGATGTCAGACAATATGCTGGTTTTGTATGTATTTTGGGAGTTAACAAGTATCTCTTCCTTCCTGTTGATCGCATTCTGGTATCAGCGAAAGCGTTCCAGAGAAGGTGCCAAGAAATCATTGATTATCACGGTTTCTGGCGGGATTTCGATGCTGGTTGGTTTTATCATGATTGGTGCCATGGCAAATACGTGGAGTATCCGCGAGGTAATTGCTGAAGTGGCGTCAATTAGCGATCATGCTTTATTTATCCCTGCTTTGCTGCTTGTGCTGCTTGGAGCATTTACGAAATCAGCACAGTTTCCGTTCCATATCTGGCTTCCGGATGCGATGGAAGCACCTACACCGGTTAGTGCTTATCTGCACTCGGCTACAATGGTAAAAGCGGGTATTTATCTGGTTGCTCGTTTCACACCGGTTTTTGGCGGGGAAGCCGTGTGGTTCTGGGCGGTTACTGGTGTCGGGATATTTACGCTTTTCTGGGGCTCCTTTAATGCTGTCCGTCAGACCGATTTAAAAGCATTGCTGGCCTATTCAACCATCAGCCAGCTTGGAATGATTATGAGTATGTTTGGGATGGGTTCCGCAGCGCTTCATCTTGGATATTCCGATGAATCGATGGTATATACAGGGGCAACCTTTGCGGCGTTATTCCATTTAGTGAATCACTCGACGTTTAAAGGCGCATTGTTTATGGTTGTCGGTGTTGTCGACCACAGTGTTGGTACCCGGGATATTCGCCGCCTGGGCGGACTCATTACACTTATGCCTATTACATTTACGATTGCAACAATCGGCAGTATGTCCATGGCAGGGTTACCTCCGTTTAATGGATTTCTGAGTAAAGAGATGTTCTTTATATCTACTTTAGATATTACGGAAGCAAGCTTCTTCGGCTTAGGAACGTGGGGGATTATTATTCCGATTGTTGCCTGGATAGCAAGTGTCTTTACATTTGTTTATTCCACTGTATTCGTTGTGAAAACGTTCCTTGGTCCATATAAAGAAGAAAAGCTGGAGCATCCGGCACATGAACCAAAGCCGGGAATGCTGATTTCACCGATTGTATTAGGATTGCTTGTAATTATATTTTTCTTTGTGCCAAATGTGATTGGAAAGAATCTGATTACACCTGCGATGAGCGGAATCTTTCCTACCTTTGCTGCAGAAGGTGCAGATTTAGGAACGGATATTTATGCGTGGCATGGCTTTGAACCTGAATTATTTATGACCATCGGTGTCGTACTGTTTGGGGCTCTCTTATTCTTCTCGAGAAAATATTGGTCAGGTATATATAATCTGTTTCCAGAGAAAAGATCAATTAATGTGTTTTATGGATTTGTATTAGACCAGATGGAAGATAAATCAACAGTTATTACAAATAAATATATGACGCGTTACTTACGTGATTATATGGTGTATATTTTTGCTTTCTTTATTTTGGTGGTCGGCGGAACTTTTATTTATACAGAGGCATACCAATTTACACTGCCGGAGAATGCAACGATTTCGGTTTTTGAATGGCTTATTGTGCTGTCTATGATGGCAACCGGGATTACAATTTTATTTGCACAGTCCAGGCTGACAGCGATTGTGTTAAATAGTATTTTGGGCTTTGGAATTGCGATTCTTTTTGTCCTGCTGCGTGCACCTGATTTAGCACTGACACAAACCGTTATTGAAGCAGTAACCACTGTTTTATTCCTTGTAGCGTATTATTTCTTGCCTGAGCTGGAAAAAGAAAATACGTCGAAGAAAACGAAGAGTATCAACCTGTTTATCTCTATCGGTGTCGGTGTCGTATTTACGGCTGTAGCATTAGGTGTTCAAGGGAACAGAGGATTTGATACAATTTCCGGATTTTTTGAGAATTCCTATGAACTTGCTGGAGGAAATAATATGGTGAATGCCATCTTAGGGGACTTCCGTGCATTTGATACGATGTTAGAGGTAGTCGTTCTCTTAATTGCAGGGATTGGTATCTATACAATGATCCGGGTGAAGGCCAAGAAGGAGAGTGATCAGATTGAAGATAAATAACGTCATCCTTCGTACAGTGGCCAAGCTTGTTTTCTTTATCATTCTGACGCTTGCAGTATATTTATTTTTCGCAGGTCATAATAGTCCAGGCGGCGGCTTCAGCGGCGGGCTGGTACTTGCATCTGCACTGGTACTGCTATTTATTGTATACGATATTGAAACCATTCAAAAAGGTCTTCCTATTGATTTTAAATTGGTAGCTGCTTTTGGTGCATTCTTGTCTGTGGGCACTGGGTTTGGCGCATTGGTGTTTGGTGCAAACTTCTTAACACAGGCCTTTGATTATTTCGATATCCCTTTTTTCGGGGAAATAGAACTGACAACAGTGACGATTTTTGAAGCTGGCGTTGCTCTTGCTGTTGTCGGTGTTGTGGTAACAATCTTATTAAGTATTAGTGAGGATGAGTAATTATGGAAACGTTAGTAACCATCCTGGCAGGCGTATTAGTTACAGTAGCAACTTATCTCTTGCTGTCAAAGAGTTTGATCCGCGTTATTATCGGTACTGCGATTTTGACCCATGCAGCCCATCTTCTCATTATGGTGCTTGCAGAATTAAAAACGGGAACAGTGCCGATTGTCGGCGAAGGGGATCCGGTAGATCCACTCCCGCAGGCATTGATTTTAACGTCAATTGTTATCGGTTTTGCGGTAACTGCGGTGTCTCTCGTTCTCGCTTATCGAACATATCAAGAGATTGGAACAGATAAATTAGATGAGCTGAGGGGGGAGCCGGATGAGTAATTTAATTGTTATGCCCATGGCACTGCCGGTCCTGTTTGGGATTATTCTTTTATTTTTGAGGCCTTATGTGAAGGTGCAGAGAGGACTGTCATTGCTCGTATTTGTTGCGAATATCGCAATCAGCGCATATGTGCTGCATCTGATTCAGCAAAATGGCGTCTTACGTCTTGATTTTGGCGGCTGGGAGCCTCCTTTTGGAATCTTATTTGTAGCAGATAGTTTTTCCATGCTGCTGGTACTGGCGGCAAGTATTGTTGCTGCTGTATGTTTAATCTATTCGTTTTCTTCTGTGGAACCATCTTTTGAAAAGAACTTTTATTATTCTTTTGTTTTATTTCTTATCGCAGGGGTAAATGGTTCCTTTCTGACTGGGGATATCTTCAACCTGTTTGTCTGTTTTGAAATTATGCTGCTTGCTTCCTACGTGTTAATCGTATTTGGCGGCAAAAAAAGACAGCTTCGCGAGTCGATAAAATATGTCATTGTTAATGTTGTCTCCTCTTGGATTTTCCTTGTAGCTATTGCATATATATATGGATCGGTCGGAACATTAAATATGGCGCATATAGCAGAGCGTGTTGCAGAAAATGGACAGACTGCGACATTAACTGTTGTCAGTATAGTTTTCTTAACCGTTTTTGCATTAAAAGCAGGTCTGTTTTTATATTTCTGGCTGCCGGGCTCTTATTCTGTTCCAATTACTCCAGTCGCAGCTATGTTCGGAGCGCTGCTGACAAAGGTTGGAATTTATGCGATGTTCCGTATGTTTACCTTGATTTTCTATCACGAACCGCAAATGACGCACACGATAATTGGAATTTTAGCAGGTCTGACCTTAATCGGCGGAAGCATTGGAGCAGTTGCTTATAAGGACCTCAGATTAGTTGCTTCTTACAATGTGGTCATTGCAGTTGGTTTTATTCTCGTTGGCTTGGCTGTTGCAACACCAGCTGCTATAGAAGGATCTATTTATTATTTGATTCATGACATTATTATAAAAGCATCCCTATTTTTACTGGTAGGAACGATGATTGCAGTGACTGGACAGACGAAAATGGATGAAATCAGCGGTCTGATCAAGAACCACCCGCTGCTTGGCTGGCTGTTCTTCCTGACAACATTATCTTTAGCTGGAATTCCGCCATTAAGCGGATTTATCGGTAAAGTCCTTGTTGGGGAAGGTGCTGTAGAAGGCGGCGCATATGTCTTATTAGCCCTTGCGTTTATCTCAAGTATCTTTGTTCTATACTCCTTGATGCGTATTTTCTTAACAAGCTTTTGGGGAGAAACGATTATCAGTAAAGACGAAGAAGCGCCAGCAAAGAAAGGCTGGAGCGTTGCAATGTGTATATTAGCTTTAGGGACGATTGCTTTGGGCTTAGGCGCTGAATCTATGTCTGTTTATGTTCAAGATGCAGCAGAAACATTATTAAACCCGCAAATTTATATTGATGCAGTACTTGGAGGGAATTAGTCTGGATGAAATCCGAATTATCGGGTGCCCTCGGAGCGTGCATGAATACCTCTGAAGCAGTTTTTCTAATAAACAAGGTGGTGATGCTGAATGCCGGCACAGTTTTTATTGAATGTGTTTATTGCTGTATTATGGACCCTGATTAATGATGAATCCGAACTTCGATTTACAACATTTGTCGCAGGTTATCTCGTTGGGATTGGTATTGTGTTTTTAATGCATCGATTTTTTGGAGAACGATTTTATCTTTCTCGCTTTATAGCGCTAATAAAACTGATATTTATCTTTACGAGAGAGCTTATTATGTCGTCAAAGCTCGTTCTTGGGCAAATTTTAAAACCGAAACTTTCGATTAAGCCAGGGCTGTTTAAATACGAAACAGTCTTACAGGGAGATTGGGAAATTACGGCTTTAGCACTATTATTAACATTAACTCCAGGTTCTGTTGTTATTGAAGTGACAGATGATGGAGATGCATTTTATATTCATGCGATGGACGTGGAAGAGTCAAAAGATATCCTGTTAAAGTCCATTGATAACTTTGAAAAAGCGATTATGGAGGTGACACGCTAATGATTCAAGGAATGCTGACGATTGCTTTAACGTTTTATGGAATATCGATTTGTATCAGCGTGATTCGTATTATTATTGGCCCGAGTCTGCCTGACCGTATCGTTGCTTTAGATATGGTTGGTGTGACACTCGTATCCTCCATAGCTATTATATCAGTTATGCTGACAACCACTGCATTTTTAGAAGTTATCTTGATTTTAGCTATCCTGGCTTTTATCAGTACCATTGCCTTCTCGAAATATATTGAGAGGGGGGTCATTCTTGAATATCGACGCGACGATTGAATTTATTGCTGCTCTATTTATGCTTGCCGGATCGATTATGGCATTAATCAGTGCGATAGGAATTATTCGTCTGCCGGATGTTTTTACACGTTCCCACGCTGGTACAAAAAGTTCTACACTTGCTGTATTATTGACCCTTCTTGGAGCATTTATTTATTTTGCTTCCAATCAAGGATTTTACAGTGTCCGGCTGCTGCTCGGAATTGCTTTTGTGTTCTTAACTGCTCCAGTTGCAGGGCATCTTATCACACGTGCGGCTTACCGGGCGAATGTAAAAATGGCTGATACGACTGTGGAGGATGAATTGAAAGAAGTGACAGATAAAGTAAAAGAAGAGGCGGAAAAAGAGCGCAGTGAAACTGGAGAAGTCATTATAGAAGACGAAAAGAAAGCAGACAAAGAGCATTCTGAATAGAGTGCTCTTTGTTTATAATTCTAAGATAACGGTGCATACTTTTAAAAGGGAGACAGGTTTTTAAGAGCGTTGAAGAGGGAAGTAGGATAGAGAAGTACATAGGGGGTTTGAAAATGGTGAAACCAATCGTGCAAGATAAAGGAATGGATCATACCATCGATTTTTTAAGAGACGGTTATTTTTATTTTTCTAAACGAATGAACGAGTATCAGGAAGACGTTATCGGTTCGCGTATATTTGGAAGAAAGCTGGTGATGCTGCGAGCGGAGGAAGCAGCAGATTTAGTAAAGGACACGGCTAAGTTTAAGCCTGAGAAAAGTATTTTTGAATTGTCCACCAGCCTGCTTAGGGAAGAAAATGGTTTATTTTATCTGGCAGATATCAATCATCATCAGGAGAAAGCCTGGTTTCAAGAAGTTTTCTCGGCAGAAAAGCGGGAAGAATTGGAGGCAATTATCCGACAGCGCTGGGAAGAAAGAATAGAAGCGTGGAAAATAAACCCGTCTATTGATTTTGTTACGGAAATGGAAGAGATGTGGGTAATTGCTGTATGTAACTGGCTGGGGATTCCGATTCGTGCAAATAATCTAAAGCAGCGTACCACGGATATTCAGGAGTTTGTTCAATTATTTTCAAAGTATGGATTCAATCGCTGGAAAAGAAAACAAGCGAAAAATAGAATGGAAAAGTGGCTTGTCTTTTTAGTACGTCAGCTGAGAGCGGGCAGAATCCATGTCGATGAAGAAAAGATACTATCCAAACTGGCTTGGTATGAAGATGAATCAGGTCAAATTTTACAGACAGGGAAAGTGGTTCAAGAATTATTATTGCTTATCCGGACTTTTGCAGCTTCCAGCAGATGGGTCGTCTTTTGCCAAATAGCACTGCTTGAAAATCCGGGGTTAAGGGATCGGCTGCAAGTAGATCATCAATATGTTGACTGCTTTATCCATGAGGTTATCCGTTACTACTCTATCACACCTTTTGCCGTAGCAAAGACACAGGAGCAGCTTTTTTGGAAGGATATGTTTTTTGATAAAAATCAATTGGTGTTATTTGATATACATGGCGCTAATCATCATCCTGATAAGTGGCTTCAGCCGGACTTATTTCAGCCGGATCGATTTTTAGATATTTTACCTGACTTTGGAGAAGGGGCGGCGAAAGAGCTCGCTTCTGCGAATGAGAATATAACAATGCAGCTCATGAAGGTTAGCTTGTCTTATCTCCTGCGGACCGATTGGATAGCTCCGAATCAGACCTTCACCTGCAGTGGCACGGAAATTCCGGCACGGCCAAAAAATGGCATGCCGCTGGATTTTTACCATCAATCTTTTGTAGAGGATATGTAAAGGCGGTTTTTATTGACTCGGACAGTGATGTAATAAAATACATTTTTCACGGTCAATTGCATTGCGATAAAAAGCCAGCTTGAACAAGAAATAACTTCTTGATCAAGCTGGCTGACGTTATCTATTATTCACTCATCAATTCGCCTACGATAGAATAGGAATAAAGTCTTTCCTTAATACCGTAGATCTGTGAGGTGATTATAATTTCATCTGCATCTGTTTCTTTACGGAATGCTTCTAACCCTTTACGGACAGTTTCTTTGTTGCCGATAATAGTTGTCTTCGGACTTAAAGACTCTTGTACAGCAGCTTTTTCTGCTGGAGACCAGACGGCATCCATGTTCTCAACGGGCGGCTGCAGTTTAGATTCTATTCCTTTTCGCAGATTTAAGAATTGCATCTGATGAGAGGTAGCCAAATAAGCTGCTTCTTCATCAGTATCTGCTGCAATGACATTGACTGCAACCATTGCATACGGTTTATCAAGCGCTTCAGACGGCTGGAACCGCTCACGATAAAGCTCTAATGCAGGAACGGTATATGCAGGTGCAAAATGGCTGGCAAATGAAAATGGCAAGCCTTTTTCCGCCGCTAATCGTGCACTAAAATCGCTGGAACCAAGCAGCCAAATCGGAATATCTAAGCCCTGTCCAGGTATTGCCTTTACTCGGGAAACTGGATTGCTTGAAAAATAATCCTGCAATTCATTGACTTGCATCGGAAATTCCTCGGGGCCGGCATGAAGGGTGCGACGCAGGGCAAAAGCGGTTGCCTGGTCACTTCCGGGTGCACGGCCTAATCCTAAGTCTATCCGATTCGGATAAAGGGATTCCAGTGTGCCAAATTGCTCTGCAATGACCAGACTGGCATGATTTGGCAGCATGATTCCGCCTGAACCGACACGGATGGAGTTGGTGTGCCCGGCAATATGGCCGATCAATAAAGAGGTTGCTGAGCTTGAGATTCCTTTCATGTTATGGTGTTCTGCAAACCAATAGCGGTGAAATCCCAGTTTTTCAACATGCTGTGCTAAACGGACACTTTCCTGAAATGCCTGTTTAGCATCTCCTTCTTCGATAATTGGTGCGAGATCGAGTACAGATAAAGGTATATTTTGAAACTTTTTGTATGATTGAGTATCCATTAAACCCCTCCTTCACTAATAAAAATGATAAAGGTTTCTTAGGGCAGCGTCCAATGTTTAAACTTATGGCGTCAGAAGAAGTTACTTTTTGCCTCTTCATTCAGGGGAGGGGACTGCGTTTACTCGTCCTATCAAATATCGTCGCAGCGGACATCTCCTTGGCAAGAACATCCGGTGTTTTAAAAACCAAGTGATTTTCTTGATTCATCTAATGAAAAGAATGTGAAAACTATTTGCTAACCTGGTCGTAATCAAGTAATATAGGGAAAGCAGAAAAAATGAAATGAGGGTATTTTTGATGAGTCATTCATCTATTTACGGATTAACATATGAACAATTGCAGTCGTGGTTAATGGAACATGGTGAAAAACGTTTTCGTGCTGAGCAAGTGTGGAACTGGTTATATAAAAAACGGATTGACCGCTTTGAAGATATGAATAATGTCAATCAGTCAACGATAGATCTTTTAAAGGAAAATTTTGTCCTGCATACAATGGCTGAAGAAATTCGCCAGGAGTCAAAGGATGGAACGATTAAATTTTTATTCAAGCTGGCAGATGGCAATGTGATTGAGACGGTCCTGATGCGTTTTAATTATGGATTATCTGTCTGTGTGACAACACAGGTAGGATGTAATATTGGCTGCTCTTTCTGTGCAAGCGGGCTGCTGCGTAAGAGCCGTGATTTAAACAGTGGGGAAATCGTCGAGCAGATTATGAATGTACAAAAGCATATGGATGAGCGCGGGGAAGAAGAGCGTGTCAGCCATATTGTAGTGATGGGAATTGGCGAGCCGCTGGATAACTATAAGAATTTAATGGATTTCCTATACATTGTGAATGATGATGGCGGATTAAATATCGGTGCACGTCATATTACGGTTTCGACAAGTGGACTGGCACATAAAATGTATGAATTTGCAGATGATCCGATACAAGTCAATTTGGCTATTTCTTTACACGCTCCAAATAATGAATTACGTACACAAATTATGAAAATCAACCGTGCCTTCCCAATTGAAAAACTGATGAAGGCTGTGGATTACTATTTAGAGAAAAAGAATCGCCGGATTACGTATGAGTATATCATGCTTCATGATGTCAATGATCACAAGAAGGAAGCATTGGAACTGGCTAAGCTGATCAGGAACCACCGCCATTTAGCTTACGTGAATCTGATTCCATATAATACGGTCGATGAGCATATAGATTATCAGCGCAGCAGTTCAGAGAATATCCAGGCCTTTTATGAAACATTGAAGGCAGAAGGAATTCAATGCGGTGTCCGTTGGGAGAATGGTGCGGATATTGATGCAGCCTGCGGTCAATTACGCAGTAAGCAAATTAAAAAGACAAAAGCAGTTTAATATACAGTGAAAGGAGCTTGCTCTGAGACAGGGCAGCTTCTTTCTTTATAAATAGGGCGGATAGCCGGGGGAGGAGTTATGTATTGGATAAATCAGTTCTCATCAGAGAAATCGAAGCAAAGGATGATAAAGCGATGGAAGCGATTATTAAGAGCTCCTTAGAAAAACATCATCTCGATCATGAAGGGACAGCTTATACAGACCCGCAGCTTGCTGAGCTAAGCTCTTATTATCAAGCACGGCCAAAGGATAAATATTGGGTAATGGAGCTGGATGGGGAAGTCGTTGGCGGTGTTGGTATAGGTATATATAATGAAAAGCAGTCTATTTGTGAGCTGCAGAAGCTTTATTTGGCTCCTTCAGCTCAAGGCAAGGGTTTATCCCGGAAGCTGATGAAAACGGCTCTGGACTATGCTTCTGTGCATTTTAAACAATGCTATTTAGAAACAAGACATGAATTGGAGGCGGCGAGCAGTTTATATGAAAAATATGGCTTTCAATCCTTGGAGAAACCTTTGGAAGGAAGCGAACACTCGGCTATGGACCGGTGGTATATCAAGGTATTATAGAGAAAGGGCAGCTTCGTTCAATTTTAACGAAGCTGCCCTTTCTTATGCTTGGTGCACAAAGTAATACGTTATTTCTTGTTATTTAACCTGCCATCCATAGAAATAATCCGATTTTTCCCGCTGTTTTTTGCCTTTAACAGCAATTCATCAGCTTGTAAATAAGCATTCTTAAGCTCCGTCAGACGATCATTATGGATATAATACATTCCAAATGAGGCGGTATAAGGGATGCTGACAGCTTCAGACCGGAATTCTGTCTGGGCAGGGGCAGCCAAAATAGTATCCCTAAGTTCATTTAGAAAAGACTGGCAATCTTCATAGTTTTTATTCCGTAGAATGATGGTAAATTCCTCTCCGCCCGTGCGAAATACATAATCACAGGAATCTATGCTATTCTGCAGTATTTGGGCGAAGTGTCGGATGACATTGTCGCCGACAACATGATTAAACGTATCATTGATAGATTTAAAAGCATCGATATCACCAATAATCAGGGCGATGTCTTCTTCCTTCTCGTCTAACTCCTGCATTACTTTATTCAGATAGGTCCGATTATAAATATTCGTCAGAAAATCGGTATAGGCCATTTTTTTAAATCGTTCGCTTTCCTGTTTTTGGAGTAAAAGCTTGGTATGAAATATCCCTGCGCGTCCTACGATATAACTCAATAGGAAAATAGCAATCACTGCTTCCCATTGCCCTTCGGATATAAATGTGAAAAGCAGCCCGTTTGTCAAAGCTGTTTTAAGCAAATCAATCATGCTTCGCCCGGTAATAAATTCAAATGCTTCCTGTTTCGAATGTATATTTTTAGTAACAAGCATGATTAATATTAAAAAACAGGAAGAAATAACGTCCATTAAAATAATTAACAAGAATACAACCAGCCAGAACGAGAAGGGGAGGCCCTGTACAGCAGGGTATATAGTGTGAAAACCATAGAATCCAATCGTACAGAATAATGTCGGCGCACCAATATTATAAAAGGTATGCAGCAGTTCGTCCTCATCTGCTGTACCGGTGATTTTCCGATGAAAATACACATAAAATCGATTTGCAATTTCAAATAGAAATAAGCCTAATGGACCTGCTAATAAAACGAAGGAAAAGCTATAGGAAATACTATAATCAATATTCATTTTTCCGGCCTTAACAAGTGTCCTTAAATGGACAAAAAGGATAGAAAAGAAAAGGTAGATAGAATAAATCAAAATATAAGAGTTTACATCCAGAAGCAAGGTACCATAGCTGACTGAAAGCAAAGCAGCTATGGTAAAAACCGATAGGATCACTATACGCAGGTATAATCGGACCATTATAAGAACCTCTCCATTTCAAAGAATAGTAATTGGATTTTCCACCGGCCTGATACTCCAAGTAAAAAAGAAGCGGTGAATTAGACCTAATTATATGGCAAGTAAAATCATAGCTGCGTAAGTTTAAATAAATATAAGTAAATAAACGATGTTTTTACTTTCCCCACCGATTATAAAATACAAATATTTACTTATTCTAAGTCAGTAATATTCATATGTATGCAGTTATATTTTATAGAAAATTGTAATATTTAACAAGTATTATTTTTGATTTTGTAAAAACAGGGGAGAGCCACGGGTAGAAAACATCAGTAAACAATTATGTACACAAAAAAACAATATTGTTTACAATGAGTACAAAAATGTTTACTTGTAAACATTAGCGTGTATAAATTGATTTGACAGGTTTTATTGAAGTGTACAAGAAAACAAACATGTAAACATTTCGCTAAAACACTTGAAGAATGGAGAGGATGTGTTTATGCTAGAGTTATAGTTTATCGAAGAAGATAACTATTAGATAGAATGGAAGTCTAGATAGATTGCTCATTCGTTTTATGTTGTATTATATAGAAGAAACGTAATTTTGAAAGGAGAATGAAAATGACAAAGTCAAGAATTGCAGCAATTGATGTTGGAAATGATGCCTTAAAGGGGAATTTTGGTAAATTAGAAAATGAATACTACATACCCAATGTGGTAGCTCCTGATCTAGAAGACAGACCCGTTATTGGAATTGAAGAATTAGATACGAAGGAAGTACTGGATAATATTCATATCCGTATCCATTCCCCTGCCTTATCCGAAAATAACCTTGTTTACAGAGTAGGTAATCTGGCTACAAAAACAACCAACTCTCAGGAACTTGATCCAGGAAGCAGTAAATCAGAAGAGGATCAGACATTAGTTATGTTACTGGCTTCATTAGCATTAGATGCTGTATCAAGTGAAGTATTTAAAGAGAAAAACGGTGTTTATGATGCGCTTTATACATTAGGTACAGGATTACCGCTTAGAGAAGTAAAAGAAGGAAAAGACGTGGGTTATCGTTCCCGTCTATTAGGCTCTGTGCATCAGATAGAATTTTTAGTTACTCCAAAGCATCAGGGGAAAAAAGTAAATATTAAATTTGATGAAGTAAAAGTATATCCGGAAGGTTTTGCTGCATACGTCAATTTAATTATGGATAATGACTTAAAAGTTATCAACAAGGAATTAATTGACAAACAAATTTTAATTCAAGATATTGGCGGTTTATCCACAGATATTGCTGTTATTCGCAATAGAAATGTGGATGACGATAAAGCACAAGGTTTTAATATCGGTGTTTCCGAATCATTAGAACAAATTCGTGAAGAAATCAGATCAAAACACGGTGTAGAACTGGACAGCAGAAGAGATGTCGTGGATATTATCACCAGAAAAAATAATCGTAATCATATTATGGTCAAAGGAAGCCGCACGAATGTCCATGATATAACAGATCATATTCTGTTGGAGCTTGCTAAGAAAGAATATCGTTATTTGCGGAACGTATGGAGCAGGAATTCCCAGACAGAAATTTGCTATTTTGTCGGCGGCGGCTCTGCGGTGCTGAAAGATTACATCAAAGCGATCAATAATAAGCTGGAAGGCTACAATATTGAATTCTTTGAAGATGAGAATGAAAGCATCTGGATGATGGCTAATGCGTATTATAAATTAATTACCGATTTTGTGCAGAAGAACGAAAAGGTTGAGAAGGAAGAGAAGACTACGAAAACGAAGTAAGGTGATTATTCTATGGGAAAGAATATCGAAAGAGGACAAACAATCACATTTCGAATTCCTTCAGATACTCCTGACTACTTACTAAGACAACTGCAGCAATTGAAGGAAACCGAACGGAGAAACTTCTCCAGTAAAATTGCGAGCTTCGTTCTAAAGGGTGTCAATGAAATGACAGTAAGGGAAAAGGAGACGGTTACGATTCCGCTCCCCCGACAGCTGACAAAGGAACAAAAAAGCTGGTTAAAGCATGAGCACTCAGAAGCTCTGATCGGGACGATTCTATATCAATTATTATCCGATCCTATGCGGGCAACGGCACTATTAACTTCTATGAACAGCGGAGTGGAAACTCTATTTAAAGAGATAGAAGAACCAAGCAGCACTGTACCGGAAATAGAGGAAGAAAGCCTTCAGGAAGATTGGAGTATGGACGATTTAAGTGCAGGTGATTTAATGATTCATCCTGCTGAAGAAGAGGAGAAAGAGGAAGAAGAACCCGACCCATTAGGTGACTTCTTTTCAAGTATGAATAAATAAAAAAGGAACAGCTGCCATGAAATATGGAGCTGTTCTTTTTTTATAAGAGTAAGAAAGTATATAAAAAATGCTGAATATTGCCACTCCAACAGGTTTCATAGGGAGAGTAATCTTAGACCCCGGAAATACACTGCGCTTTTCATAGGCCTCGAACTCATCTACTTTAAAGAAGATTATTTGCTGATTGGCAAGCCGACAGGCGCAGACAGAAGCATAGTCGCACTTATATTTCTTCTTAGGTGGGAGCGGACGCCTGCTCGGCTAAAATACCGATATTTTAAAGACCAGGTAGTATTCTTGATTTTTTTGCTCTCATAAAACCCGCTTTTGTTTATGCATATCTGGGGATAATCCTGTGGAAATCTAAAGGATAACTTTTTGGTTATCTACACATTATCCACAGGGGTGAATGTGGATAAAAAATTGCCAATAAAAATCGTTTCTAAATACTTTTATTTCTATTAAATTAAGCTATAATGAGAACTTGAGTTTAATAAAAAATAGCGGATTTTATTTTTGATTGAAATTGTATATCTGTCCATTTAAGTTTAATTATTTAAACTATCTTTTGCATCTGACAAAATAAATTTTTTCTATAAAGAGGCACTCTAACTGGCGTAGCGTATTTCCAGAGTGCAATATAGAAGCCAAAATCTTTATTTCAACTAAATATATCATGTTATATTCAATTAAAAAAACTTATTCGCATCATGATAAATGAATCGAAAGTATGAACAGTTCAAAAAATAACGTTAACCATACGTTGTTTTCCCTTTGTTATTTTAAGCAGATAGTGCAGAAATCAGCTGTTTTTTTGGACAAAAACAGATTTTAGTTATAACATCCTATCTCGAATTAAAATCTTGCGTAGTTGAATAATCTATGATAGTGTTTAATACAAGATATAGGCGAAACGAAAAACGTTTAGCACTACATATTGTGTCTTGTCAAGGTAATGTCTGAATTGCTGAAATGGTGAAGCCTGCTGTAACCTTGGTTTCCTCCATCAACTGATTGTATTTAAAATGGAGTAATCTACTATATATAGTACGGATAACAGATTACTTTTCATCATTTCATTCATCAGCAGATTTACCTCACTAGACGCTTATTATTTTGGAGAAATAAGCAGTAAAGCCGTTGGAAAAGTATAAGTTTATTTTTATTATGATAAATAAATTGATTTTAAATAGATACATATGATTATAGGAGGCATAAAAATGACCATTATTATTAATCCGACATCGATTCAAGAAAAAATCAATCGTGCATCAGAAGGTTTGAAAGTAGATGCTGATGCTTGGTTTCAAAAAGCAGAAAAGCAGACACAGGGGGTTACTTCCAGTACGAAAGTGAATGATACCATTATTCAGACAGCCCTTGAAAATATAGATGAAGCAAATCCGGATTGGACGTATGCAGCTGCACGAATTTACGTGGAGAATTTATATAAAGAAGCTGCTGCCAACCGCGGCTATGACGAAAGAGAAAAATATGGTTCCTTTTATCATTTAATTAACATGTTAACCGATGAAGGCATTTATACACCTTCATTTCTGGAAAAATACTCAAAAGAAGAAATTGATCAAATTGGAAGCCTGATTGTACCGGAAAGAGATAGATTATTTAATTATTTAGGGATTTATACCATTGCTACACGGTATTTAGCAACGGATCATCAGAAGCGTGTATTTGAGCTTCCTCAGGAGCGCTGGCTGATTATTGCGATGCACCTAATGCAGGATGAACCGCAAAATAAACGGGTGGAATATATTCAGGAAGCTTACTGGGCGTTGAGTAATTTATATATGACTGTAGCAACACCAACCTTAACCAATGCCGGAAAAACACATGGCCAGCTTTCCAGCTGCTTTATTGATACTGTAGATGACAGCCTGCAGGCGATTTATGACAGTAATACCGATATTGCCAAGCTTTCTAAAAACGGCGGCGGAATCGGTGTTTACATGGGTAAAATTCGTGCACGGGGCAGCTCAATCAAAGGATTTAAAGGAATGTCCAGCGGTGTTGTGCCATGGATCAAACAGTTAAACAATACAGCAGTCAGCGTGGATCAGCTTGGAACCCGTAAAGGTGCGATTGCGATTTATTTAGATGTATGGCATCGTGATATCGAATCATTCCTTGATTTGAAGCTTAACAATGGGGATGATCGCATGCGTGCGCATGATATCTTCACTGGTGTATGCTTGCCGGACTACTTTATGGAACAGGTTGAAAACCGCGGCGATTGGTATTTATTTGATCCGCATGAAGTACGTCAGGTAATGGGCTATTCTCTAGAGGACTTTTATGATGAAGAAAAAGGAAATGGTTCATGGCGTCAAAAATACGAAGAATGTGTCGCAAATGAAGATTTATCAAAAGAAAAAGTACCGGCGATTGAAATTATGAAGCGTTTGATGCGTTCTCAGTTAGAATCTGGCACGCCTTTCATGTTCTACCGTGATGAAGTAAACCGTCAAAATGCAAATTCACATGAAGGTTTGATTTATTGCTCGAACCTGTGTACAGAAATTACACAAAATCAGTCACCCACTGAATTTGTTGAAGAGTTTTTAGAAAGTGAAAATACCATTGTAAGAAAATATCAGGCTGGAGACTATGTGGTTTGTAATTTGAGCTCGGTGAACCTTGGAAGAGCTGTTTCCAATGATGTATTAGAGCGTCTGATACCGATTCAGGTAAGAATGCTGGATAATGTGATCGATATTAATACACTGCCGATCATGCAGGCAACCATTACAAACCAAAAATACCGCGCTATTGGTCTAGGAACGTTTGGGTGGCATCATCTTCTTGCGCTAAAAGGAATCGGCTGGGAAACAGAAGAAGCTGTTCAATATGCGGATGAGCTTTACGAAAATATCGCTTATTTAACGATTAAAAGCAGTATGGAGCTAAGTAAAGAAAAAGGTGCGTATTCTGTTTACGAAGGAAGTAAATGGAGCACAGGTGCTTATTTTGACCAAAAAGGCTATACTGACTCTAAATGGACTGCATTAAAAGAAGAAGTCAAAGAGAATGGTATCCGTAATGGTTATTTAATGGCTGTTGCACCGAATTCTACAACGGCGATGATTGCTGGTTCGACAGCAAGTATCGATCCGATTTTCCAAGTGTTCTATCATGAAGAAAAGAAGGATTTTAAAATACCTGTTACAGCACCGGCTTTAGACCATAACACGTATAATATTTATCGCCGTTCTGCGTATATTGTAGACCAGCGTTATTCTGTGAGCCAGAATGCAAAACGCCAGCGTCATATTGATCAAAGTTTATCATTTAATATTTATGTACCGAATACAATTCGCGCATCTGTATTACTCGACTTACACTTACAGGCATGGAATGAAGGATTAAAAACGACGTATTATGTCCGTTCCACATCCAACGATGTCGAAGAGTGTGAGTGGTGTCAAAGTTGAGGATTCTCATTGCGTATTTAAGCTACAGTGGTAATACAGAAGAGGTTGCTGCGTATATTGGGGATTATTTAAATAAAGAAGGGATAACAGTTGAGTGGCATCGAATCGGCATCGATGCACTCAGCGATCCTGCTGATTACGACCTTGTATTTTTGGGTACCTTCACTTGGGAAAGAGGAGCTACACCAGATGAGGTAAAGGATTTTGTTTTGGAAGTAGGATATAAACCTGAAAATATGGTTATTTTCGGAACTGGAGATACACAATTTGGCGGGGATGATTTGTTTTGCAAAGCAGCAGATAAATTAGCCCATTTTTATGGAAGCAGTTATCCGGCTCTTAAAATCGAACAATCGCCGCGTGGATCACAGGAGAATAAGATTGAACAGTGGTTAGAAGGAGTGCTGAATCATGCAAAAAGTTACGCTTGAGCGTGCTAAAACGTTAGAACCGCGTTTTCCAAATAAGTCAACCGGCGTATTTGGAGGCCAATCAAGTGGCATTCTAAATTGGAATGATATTGCTTATCCACATTGGTATAAAATATATAAACGACTTGTCGGAAACTATTGGCAGGCCGATGAAATAAATATGTCTAGTGACGTAAAACAGTTTCCTACCCTGTCTGAAGAAGAGCAGGATGCGTATTTGAAAATAATTGGGCTGTTATCCACATTAGACGCACCGCAAACAAGAACAGCATTGTTGATTTCACTCTATGCAACAGATGCTTCTGTCCAATCAATTATGGCGGTTATCGCGCAACAGGAAGCAGTGCATAATGAAAGTTATTCTTATGTTCTATCCTCTGTTGTTTCCTGGAATGAACAGAATGAATCATTCCAATTAGGAAGAACAGATGAATTATTGATGAAACGGAACGAACTGTTAACAGAGCAATATAATACGTTTGTGGAAAATCCGACAATAGAAAATATCCTTAAAACATTAGTATATACTTCACTGTTAGAAGGAATGTTTTTCTATTCTGGATTTGCTTTCTTCTATAATTTGGCGAGACAGAATAAAATGGTAGGGACCTCCACGATGATCAGCTATATCAACCGTGATGAATTGGAGCATGGCCGCTTTATTACAGAATTGTTCCGTGCCACCTTAGCTGAGAACCCGGAACATAATAATAAAGAATTCATTCAATGGGTTTATGACCATTTCCATCAATCTGTTGAATTAGAATTAGAATGGTCACATTACGCGCTTGCGGGTGTGGAAGGAATTGATATGGATGAGCTGGATGGCTATGTCAAATACCGTGCTAATAAAATGCTGCGTATGATGGGATTAGAAGAACTTTATCCAGAACATGTGGATAATCCTATGAAATGGATTCGTGCATATGTGGATAACGTCGATGGAACAAAAACGGATTTCTTTGAACAGAAATCACGTCAATATACGAAAACTAGTGATTTAAATGGTTTTGATGACTTATAAGAAAAGAAGCTTTTACGTTATATAGCGTAAAAGCTTCTTTCGTATTTCAGAAAGATAACCTGTGGATAAAGTTATAACTTATTCACAACATTACTCATCTATCGTGGATAGTTCTCCTGTAACGGCATCGATAGCATAGGAACCGCTTGTTACCTTTCCGCATAATTGATACATTTTCGTTTGATTATCATAAACATATACAGGTTCTACTTCGATATGCTCGCATAAATGTCCGGCAGCTGCTTCGACATCCACTTTTACGGCCTCCGCATCTGCAAGGAAATCAAAAGCATCCAATAGCGCCTCTGTATCCACGTAATTATCAACTTGTAATGTTTCTGGATGAATTAACAGCTTCAAGGATGGATAAAGAACCCTTGGTGTAGGTGTTGCAGGATCCAACCTTGCTAATAAATAGCCTCGTTCCCGTTTTACAGAAGTTAAGCGCCAACGACCGCTGTCATTTGGAAACTCCTTCTGCAGCATATTCGTGATTTCAATCACCATTTTCTCTGCGGTATCATCTGGAATAGGCAGGTTATTATCGGTGACTTTTTCCTTTTGAAAAGCTTCTTCTTCGGTAAATACATGTTTTAAATCGATTTCCTTTTTCTCGAATTTCTCTGTAGAAGGCTCCTCCCAAGTTAAAATTGTATCAAGAGGGGTATAAGAAAGATTATTCTCTACTTGATCGAAATAGATAATAGTATCCGGATTTTGATTGGAAACAAGGAAACTGGATATAACATAGTATGGCTTCCAAGCAGCAGTCGATTCGTCTGGGACTTCAATAAGCTTACAATGCTGCATTGCCAAAGGATAGATAACCTCATCTACTAAATTAAAGGGCTCCCATTGAATTTGTGATTCATCTGCAAACATTCCATGTACGTAAAAGCTTGATAACATTCCTTCTTCATTAAAAGAAATCGTGACTGTTCCTCCAGGAAAAAGTCTGATATTATCCACAGCAGCGTGGAAAACGATTTTTTCTTTTGTTTCATTTACAAGCTTAAACTGTCTGCCATATTCTAATTGAGTCTGCTCTTCTATCCATTCAATCATTGATTCCATGTTATCCACTTGTGGAAATAATTCAGCAGACAACCGGTTTTCTTTCCCTACAAAAATAATTTCGGTCAGTTTTTTAGATTTGATATCCACAGCTATTACGACAGTTCCATTTGGGTTTAAATCATCGGTTATTGCTAAGCCGTTTGGAATCCAGGTCATACTTAAATGAATCTGATTCGCTTCATGTGGAAGGAAATCATAGCTTTCTAAATAAAAATCAGTCAGTTGAAATTGTTCACGTGTTGTTTCAATTATTTGTTTTGCAGCAGGATGCATAGGTATACCTCGCTTTTTGACTTATAGATTGATTAAAGTATAACATGCTATCTTCTCATTCTAAAGAAATGCATCAGCATGAAAAAACGGCTTCGAAGTATTTTCGAAGCCGTTTCATCCTAATTAATTTAAATGATTAATAAGTCCATTGGTAATTGCGCGGGCTACGCTAGATTGATAGTCACCCGTCTGCACAACGGTCAGGTCATGCGGATTGGTAATATAGCCAAGTTCAATCAGCACAGATGGCGCATTTGTGTTTTCGAGCACTTTATATCCCGCCTGTTGTGTGCCTCTGGATGGCAGAGAAACAGTAGAAGACAGAGTGCTGTTAAGTGAGCTGGCTAAAGCAGTGTCAGAATCAGAATTGTAATAAGTTGTTACTCCGCTCACTGGCACAGCAGAGAAACTATCATAATGTAAACTGATAAAAGCATCGGTATTATAGCTGTTACTGATTCGTGCTCTTTCATCTAATGAAACAAAATAATCACCATTTCGGGTCACGATTACATTTGCTCCGGCTTCTTCCAGCTGCTGCACAACATAATCTGCTGTAGAGGTGACAACATCTTTTTCATAGATATTATTTAATCCGATGGCTCCCGGATCTTTCCCGCCATGACCAGGGTCAATGACAATGGTGTGTCCGGATAGAGAACCAGAGCTGCTGGACTGTGTCTGAGCTGCTTCGACAGTTGGAGCAGTATTTTCTGTTGCTTCTTCATTGCTGCTTCCGTCCGTTGTCAGCCAGGAAGCAATCCATCCTGTTTCGCCGTTGCCTAAGGAAATCTCAATCCAATCTCCTGAAGCAGCGTTGACATCAAAGGAATCTCCCTGATAAGCATAGGAAATAATGATATCTGATGTGCTCGGGCCGGACCGGACATAAATGCTGTCAGCAGAAACAGTCACTGACCCGGAAGAATTTACAGCAGGCTCTGCAGCCGGTTCCTCATTTACTGTTTCTTCTGCAGCTGGAGCTGCTTCCTGACTCGAGTCGCCAGTTGAAATCAGATGGTGTTTGGCGACCCATACAGGTTCACCGCCATAATAAGTTTGAACCCAACCATGCTGTTCGTCAAACGCATTCACCTTATCTCCCTTTGTAAACTGACCAACCAGAGACGCATCGTTAGACGGCTCGCTTCGGATGTTTAACACAGCAGAACTTACTTCATAACTGTCGCCATTTGCCAAGCTTGCATTCGGCAAGAAAAAACTAAGTATAAATAATATTGCAGCCAATAGATAAATCTTCTTTGTTTTCTTTTCCATTGAATCCTCCTCTAGATGACTAAAATGAATTACATGATTGGATACTAATAGAATAGCCTAAACATAGAAGAGTTTAAACCTGGAAAGGAAAAAATAATTAAATAAGACTAGCATTTTTAGATTCATTTAG
This sequence comes from Oceanobacillus aidingensis, assembly GCF_042654105.1. Taxonomy (NCBI): domain Bacteria; kingdom Bacillati; phylum Bacillota; class Bacilli; order Caryophanales; family Bacillaceae; genus Oceanobacillus; species Oceanobacillus aidingensis. The sequence continues at coordinate 143,061 of NZ_JBHSFT010000007.1, forward strand.
GATTAAGTAGTTATTTTGGGAAAATAATAATAATTCTCTCATTAAGGGAATTATTTATATATGATTGATAAATATCCGTTGCAGACATCAATCGGTAAGGATTGTAAACTTAGTCATCCGTAAAAGAAAGCAGGGTGGAAGCAGCTTTAAAAGCTTTTTTATCATATAATATGTCACCGGGTTTACTGGCTTTTCCAATTACATATCCTGCAAAGTGCATTTTATAAAAGTCACATATATATTGAAATTGCTGAATAAGCGGCAGTCCTTTAATAAATGGGTTGTCACCGCCAACAATAATTAGATATACCTTCTTTTGAGACAGTTTTTCTCTGAAATCTGGATAATCGGAATCTCTTAAGATTTGTGACCATCGATCAATAAACAGCTTCATAAGGGCAGACATACTATACCAATAAATAGGGGTGGCAAAAACAAGTGTATCATGTTCTAAAAGCATATCAATAAGCTTTGTATGATCATCATTTACTGGTGTGAATCCATTTCTGTCATGTCTTTGGTCAATGATGGGATGAATAATATAATCACGTAAATAAACGTGCGTGCCCTGATTTTTAGGGACAGCTTCATAGGTTAATATTTCTGTATTACTGTTTTTACGGGTGGATCCATGGAACACAATCGTACTCATAAACATCCTCCTTCTATAATAAAACGAAACTTCATGCAGCAGGAGTTGTTGCTCCTCTCCAGCTGAATTAGCCTGAGTGATTCAGGGAGTCCATATCTGTTCTCTCCCGCTTGATTAAATTTAAATTCACTCTTTATGGTGAGGCGGGGTTTACGGGCAGTTCTCCATGATAAATGAAGAAGCGGGGGAGAGGAATTAAAGATAGCAGCTTGCAATGAATGGAAGTGATTTTATCATTTATTTAGTATGAAGATTTTTAGATTTTCACTTAAAAAAACAATATGATAAAGAATATGTATGACCTTGTCAGTGTATGCATGAACGAAAAAAACAGAGGCAGGAGAGCAGGATGAACTGCTTCTGTCTCTGTTTTATCATCGCGTGATATTTCTTTCTTAATTAGAATCGGCTGTATTCCGTTCTAGCGTTGAAAAAGGGTGCTGCCATGGTAGTGAACTCGAAATTAGCTTCTACATACGAATCCATTTCCAGATCTCTTTTGGTGTGGCGTTCTTTCCATATAAAAGAATTCCGACTTTGAAAATTTTTCCGGCAATCTTCATAAAAAGAAGGATACTTAAAATAATCACAGCAAAGGCAATCATAATTTCTATCCAAGGCCAATCATCCAGCATGGTCAACCGCATGAGCAATACAGAAGGTGCTGTGAATGGAATGTAGGTGCTCACGGTAGCAAGGATACCATCCGGATTACTGATTACCGGTCCAATAATGATAAATGGCAAAAATGGAAGCATCATTACAAACCCTTGCAGATTACCAGCACTGGACACATCCGACATGGTTGCGCCGACACCGACGAAAATGGCTGCAAACATCAGATAACTCAAAAGAGCGATAAATACAAATAGAAGCGTTCTTGGAACAAGCAGGTATTCTAAAATCGGGATATCTGTCTGCCAGATAATAAATGGCAGCAGGACCGCAATATAGACTGTAACTTGAATAAGACCTAAGATAAAATAACCGATAATTTTCCCCTGCATCAGCTCGGATGGTGTTAGAGAGGATAAAATAATTTCTGCAATCTTATCTTTTTTCTCTTGGGAAGCACTTTGAAAAATAGCCATCCCTGTAAAAGTGATGGAAAGCATAATTACCCCGGCAAAAACACCTGGCAGGATACTTTCCCAAGGATCCTCCAGGGAAGCAATCGCACTGCCTTCGCTTGTCGCTGCTTCATCCTGATTGGTGCCCTCTGCAAAGGACACAGGCTCAAGCAGCTGGTTTATTTCCCGTTCACTGAGACCAGAGTCTTTCGCTTTCATTACCTGGACTGGTCCGCTTAACGCCTGTAATTGCCCAGGAAATAATGGATTAGCTTCCTCGCTTGTATAAGTGGCGATTCGGTTCTCCTCCAAGGACTGCTCATTAATAAACAGATACGCTGTATAAGGCTCATTCACTTCTGTTACTTCGGATTTTAATGTATCAGTAGGGTGAAGCTCCCAGCCAAAATCACGTTCTTCATTAACCGCCTCGATGTCTTCATATATTCCTATGTCATCATTTACATAGACTGTCATATTTTCAGCTTCATCTGAATCTGAAGAAAATAAAGAGGCGAGGAAGAAGAATAAAATAAATAAAGCCGGTGTAATAAATAATCCAATGACAAATGTTTTATTTTTTAAATTTCGTTTTATTTCCCATTTTGCTACTTTCAGCGAGTTCTGCATTTCAGGCACCTCCTTCCTGAGAGAGAAGATGCTTATCTGTAGCAATATCAATAAAAATTTCGTGCAGAGAAATACGGTTAATATGTAGCTCTTGTACATCTAATTCTGCAGGTAATTGCTTTAGCCAATAATGAGGAATAACTCCTTTTTGCAGATGGAGAATCGAACGGCTGCCATGATGTTCAATCCGGTCGACTTCAGGGATCTTCTCCAGTAGAGCGGGCGGATTCTCACCATGCAAGATGCATTTGAAATTGGCATATTGCTTTTTAACTTCGTCCAAAGTGCCATAAATTACTTTCTGGCCATGCTGTATCATAAAAAGCCGGTCACACATCTGCTCCACAAGATTCATTTGATGTGATGAAAGCAGAATGGCCGTTCCATTTGCAGCTAAAGAAGCGATTTCATCTTTGAAAATCTCTTGACTGACTGGATCGAGACCGGAAAAAGGTTCATCCAGAATGAGCAGGTCTGGTTCATGAAGAATCGAACCGATAAATTGTACTTTTTGACTCATTCCTTTGGAGAGCTCTTCGACAGAGGTGTTTTCCTTTCCTTCTAAATCAAATTTCTTTAAATAGGTTAAGATGCGTTCCTTTGCTTTATCTAAAGGGTAATTCTTTAAATCAGCAAGGTATAAGAGAATATCCATCACCTTGACATCTTTATAGAGGCCTCTTTCTTCAGGGAGATAACCAATTTTAGATTTAGGAATGGCTTCTCCCGACTGCTGATGGAAGTGAACTTCCCCGCTGTCCGGATACATGATACCCATAATATTACGAATCGTGGTAGATTTACCTGCCCCGTTTGGCCCTAATATAGCCATGATTTCGCCGCGATTTACTTCAAAGGAAATTCCCTTTAAAGCTTCCTTATCCTTAAAAGATTTTTTAAGGTTCTGAACGGTTAATAAGGTCTTCATATAAACACTCCTCGTTCATCCCATTATAAAAACGGAAAATTCTTCTTATTTTATTGTACGGAAACACTGTTTGAATGGTTTCAAAAAAATAATTATTACTGGTAATTTATTACGGAGAATTGTCCGTCATCCTCCTGCCTTTTTTGGAATTGATGATTGTGCATAGCTCCTGCAACCAACCACTCCGCTTTCCGACGTACAAATCTTTTCGATGGAATGAGTAATCGCGGCAATGTTGCCAGGTTAGTGCGACCTCTGCGATTACTCATCCTGTCAAAACCGTCGCTAGCTAGTTGTTTTTATCACATTTAAGTATATTTTCCAATCATAGATTTTGGTGTTAGCCCATTAATATGCGGTATTTTTAATTTACTATGAAATGGTGTAGGGAAATGTACATATTTAAAATTCATGAGGAGTGTGTTTCAGTTTGAAAAGTAAAAGAAAAGAGCTATAAATATCCGTGTTCACACAAATACAGATTATCCATAATTTACCTTCATCATTTGTTCATATTCGGAATAAAATGTGAACAAATTCACAAATTAGTATTTACGGATGCATATCTGCATGATATTATAAAAGTGTACTAAAGGATATCCTCTTTAAATAAATGTGAAACAATGAACAAGTTAAAAACAAATTATTTTATTAAATAAAGGGAGAGATTGACATGATGAACTTTTTAAGAACAAACAAGTACGTTGCGGGGCTTTGGGTGATTATTCGACTTTATCTTGGATTTAGATGGCTGACCTCTGGCTGGGGCAAAATTGTAGGCGGTGAATTTGATGCAGGTGGTTATTTGCAAGGTGCTATTGCACAAACAACTGGAGAAAATCCGGCTGTACAGGGCTGGTGGGCAACGTTTCTTGAAACGGTAGCAATTCCGAACGCTGGACTATTTTCTGTATTCGTTATGTGGGGAGAAGTACTGGTTGGATTTGGACTAATCTTAGGTATTTTTACAAACCTTGCTGCACTTATGGGCGTTGTAATGAACTTCTCTTTCTTGCTAAGCGGAACGTTCTCTACAAACCCGCAAATGGCTATCTTAGGAATCTTCATTGCTATCGCTGGTGCAAATGCTGGAAGATATGGTCTGGACCGCTGGGTAATGCCTTATCTTAAAGAAACCTGGAATCAACGCGTAAGAAAAGGAAAACAACCTGAAACCAATGCAGCTTAAAGCAGTGGATTAAATAAAAATATAAAAAATACAGGAGAGCGGGATAACCCCCGCTCTCCTGTATTTTTTATGAGAAGGAAGAACCTCCTCTAAATTCTTTTCATGTTATTTGCTGAGAAACTCCTGTATAATAGCTTAGGAATGACAAAATGAGAGAAGGATGTTTATGTCGTCGGTTCAAGCGCAAAACGTCCCGCAGGATGATAAGATTTTTTCGCGGGATTTTTTATATATTTGGATAGCGAACTTTTTTATTTTCTTAGGTTTTCAAATGACTATCCCTACCATACCGCTATTTGTGAAGGATCTTGGCGGAAGCGACCAAATGGTAGGTATTATTGTAGGTATTTTTACGTTTTCTGCCCTCCTGATACGTCCCTATGCCGGGCATGCGCTCGAAAATAAGGGGAGAGGGTTTGTTTACTTAATCGGATTAGGGATTTTTGTTCTCTCTGTAGGAGCATTTGCGTTTACAGCGAGCATTTTAATTTTAATTATAATACGAATTATTCAAGGTATCGGCTGGGGATTTTCAACAACAGCCGGAGGAACAATAGCAACCGATTTGATCCCGCCAAAGCGGAGAGGGGAAGGAATGGGCTATTTTGGTTTATCCGGAAATATTGCGTTGTCTTTCGGGCCAAGTTTAGGCCTGACACTGGTTGTGCTTATCTCCTATCAGCAGCTTTTTTTACTATGTGCATTTTGCGGTGTAGTGGCGTTTCTTTTTGCCATGCGCATCCGCTATAAAAAAGTTGATCCGGCTCATCAAACAAAGGTTGCGCGCTTTGACGTACTGGAAAAAAGCGCACTGCAGCCATCAATTCTGCTATTTTTTATTACCTTTGCATTTGGCGGAATAGCGACATTTCTGCCTCTGCATGCGCAGGAAAGAGGCGTAGAGGGGATTCAAATCTATTTCTTTATTTTCGCAGTATTTATTATGGTTTCGCGGCTGTTTTCGGGCAGACTATACGATAGAAAAGGTCATAAAATGATTTTTCTGCCGGCAGTTTCGCTTATATTCCTGTCTATGCTTCTCTTAGCCTGGCTGCCCAACATAACTGTTTTATTGACAGCAGCAGCTTTATTTGGGCTGGGATTTGGGGCAGTTCAGCCTGCCCTGCAGGCATGGGCGGTCAATCGGGCGCCAGCTGACCGGAAAGGAATGGCAAATGCGACCTTCTTTTCCTGTTTTGATCTCGGAGTCGGCGTCGGGGCAATTTTGTTCGGGCAGATTGCAGCAATGCTTAACTATACATCTATCTATTTAACAGCAGCAGGCTCTATCGTTATTTCCATCCTGATTTATGTATTTACTGCCCTTGGGAAATCATCTGACAACATAAAGGTGGGTTAACAGATTTGAAACAAATTAAAGATATCAATATAAAAAATGCGTTTCCTGATAATTTTTACCGTCGTGGTCTGAATTACTTTAGAACCAATAAAGTAAAGGATTTAATGTATAATCCGAATCAGTTGACCTGGTCGGCAACAGTCCAGGGTACAGAGGATTACTTTGTAGAAGTGAATACCAATGATTTGCAGCAGGGTTCCATCGACATGCATTGCGATTGTCCTGCATTTGAGGTGTACGGCTATTGCAAGCACATCGTAGCCGCTTTATTAGCAGTTCAAAGCTATGAAAACAGTGATGTGAAGCCAAAAGTAAATCACTATCGTTTAAATCGTTTTATGGAAGCTATCCGAGGAACGAGAAGTGTCACAGAAAACACTTCTTATCAGCACCCGGTAAAGGTAGAGTATATTGTAAGCTGGTCTTATTTGAGACACTTGCAGGTAGAATTGAAAATTGGTGAGAAGCACCGCTATGTGGTAAAGAATGCAGCGGACTTCTTAGAAAATTATTTTAGAAAAAGAGATCATTATTTCTCTAAAAAGTTTACATTTCAAGCAGGGAAGCATGTCGTGGAAGAAGCAGATCAAGAGATTTTTGAGCTGCTGTATCAGGCAAGCAAGAGTGCTGACCTGTATGATTCCTATAATTATGCAGGGAAAAGAAGCAGTGAAAGGTATCTTCTGATTCCGCCGGTGCTTGCAAAAAATTTATTATATAAATTAATGGAACGGGAAGCGGCTGTGAAAACGGAGCGGGAAGAATATAAAGAGGTGCAAATCGTTGATGGGGAACTGCCTTTTCAATTTGACGTTATGAAAAACGACCAGCATATCTCGCTTAATCTGCAGCAGGGAAATGAAATGACATTCTTTCCTAACTATGATGTATTATTTTTAGATGGTGTTTTCTATTTTCCTAAACGAGAGCAAGTCCCTGTTTTGAAGGAATTGGAAATGTTTCGTTTAGAGAATATTTACTTTGATGTTCCTGTTGAACAGACAGATACCTTTCTCTCTGAAATTATGCCGGCGCTGGAGACAGTCGGCCAGGTTCAATTAGATGAACGTATTGCAGATGAGGTCATCAAGGAGCCGTTAAAAGCAAGATGCTACTTGGAATTGCGGGAGGATTTAATTGTTGGCCGTCTGGAATATCATTATGGCACACATGTGATTGATCCATTTCAAGGAAAAAAAGATTCGGATGTGATGCTGATCCGGGACGTGGATAAAGAAAGTCTGATTATGCAGCATATCGAAGAAGCAAACTTCAAATATAATGGCAGAGAACTTTATATGTCTGTGGATGAAGAAGACCTCTATTATTTCTTATATAAGATTTTACCTTCCTTAGATAAGGATGTAGAACTGTTTCTGTCAAGCGATTTTAAAAGGCTGTTCTTTGATTATGATCCGCAGCCGAGCACGAGTGTCCGCATGGAGGGGCAAAATAATTTATTAGAAATAGGTTTTTCCATTGATGGAGTAGATGATAATGAAATTAATCGAGTTCTTCAGGCAGTGATTGAAAAGAAACGCTATTTTCGTTTGAATTCCGGTCAAATGCTGGATTTGGATACGGAAGAATTTGCTTCCATTCAGCGGTTTTTTGACGGATTGGGAATGGATAAGGATGCCGTTCAGAACGGTCAGGTACAGATGCCGGTATATCGCGGCGCCCAGCTGGATGAGCTGCTCGATACAAAAAAACAGTATGATTCGAATTTCAGAGAATTGTTAAGCCATTTGAAGTCGCCGGAGGAACAGGTTTATGAACTGCCTGAAAACCTGCAGGCATCCTTGCGAACCTATCAGAAGGTTGGTTATCAATGGTTTAAATCCCTTAGCCAGTATCAGCTCGGCGGAATTCTGGCAGATGACATGGGGCTGGGAAAGACCTTGCAGAGTATCGCCTATATTACGTCTGAATCCAAAGGGAATCCTGTCGGCCCGCATTTGATTGTAGTTCCATCTTCTGTAGTATATAACTGGAAAAGTGAGCTGGAGAAGTTTGCTCCGCACTTAACCTCGGTTATTTTGACCGGGCAGCCGGCGGAGAGGCATAAGCGAATGGAAAGCGCCGCAGAGACGGATGTCTGGATTACTTCTTATGCAACCTTACGCCAGGATATTGACTATTATCAGGAGATTACGTTCCAAACATTATTGCTGGATGAAGCGCAGTATATTAAAAACTACCAGACGAAAACTTCAAAAGCCATCCGTACACTTCATGCGACACGGCGGTTTGCGTTAAGCGGCACACCAATTGAAAATTCAATTGAGGAGCTGTGGTCCATTTTCCAGGTAGTCCTGCCTGGATTAATGCCTGACCAGAAGACGTTTAGGCAGCTTGATTCCAGCAAAGTGGCTGCCATTACAAAACCATTTATTTTACGACGTTTGAAGCGGGATGTGCTCAAAGAGCTTCCGGAAAAAATCGAATCCGTTCATATTTCCGAATTAACAAATGATCAAAAGGATTTATATGTCGGTTATTTAAGGAAGCTGCAGCAGGAAGCCGCGGTGTCCATGCAGGAGGATTCTTTCCAGCAAAATAGAATGAAGATTTTAGCAGGGTTAACGAGACTTCGCCAGATCTGCTGTCATCCTTCCATGTTCGTCGAAAATTATGAAGGAAGATCCGGCAAGCTGGAGCAGCTGATGGAAACAGTGGAAACAGCAATTAATAATGGAAAAAGACTGCTTATCTTTTCCCAATTTACCAGCATGTTAGACATTATTCGCGAACGGTTAGAGGCAGCAGAGCATGACTACTTTTATCTGAGTGGCGAAACACCTTCTAAAAATCGTGTCGAAATGAGCGAACGGTTTAATCATGGCGAAAAAGGAATATTTCTTATTTCCCTGAAGGCAGGAGGAACTGGTCTGAATTTGACTGGTGCGGACACGGTTATTTTATATGATTTATGGTGGAACCCTGCCGTAGAAGACCAAGCGACTGGGAGAGCGCATCGATTCGGACAGAAGAATGTGGTGCAGGTTATCCGTCTGGTGACAGAAGGCACGATTGAAGAAAAAATTTATGAGCTGCAGCAAAAGAAAAGAGAATTAATTGATCAGGTCATCCAGCCTGGAGAAACGATGCTTTCTTCTCTAAGCGAGGATGATATTAAAGAACTTTTAAGTTTGTAGACATCAATGTAGAATATTCCTTTCTAAATAACAAAAAAGACGGCCATGCTCCGTCTTTTTTGTTTGGCATTATTGATTTAAACTGAACAGCTTTCTGGGTCTTCCCTTCGAATAGGGACTTTCCTTGCCGGAAATTTTAATAATCTCTCCGGACAGCAATTTTTTTACAGTCCGTTCGGCACTGCGCTTGCTGACCTGATAAAACATTGCAATATCGTTTGATGAGAATGGTTCATTATTACGTTCTACAATAAATTGAATAAAAAGATAAGATAATTCATTGTTCAGGCGGGCTTGATGAACAAGCTCATGAAATAATTTATTGGTGTCGATATGTTTCCGCTGGCCGATAGGACCAATGATTTCCTGACATTCATTAACCAGATAACTGAGGCTATGCCGATCATTCCGGCAGGCTTCCAGGGCCATAAACGCATTTTTTTGAGAAGAAAGAGGATTCAATCCCAGTCCAAATGCCAGTCCAATAGAACAGCCGGCAAGCTTTTCTACCTCCTCGATAAAGGGAAAGTCGCGATAGTTTTCTTTAATCACTTTAATCAGCTTGCTTGTACCGATGATAAAATAGTGATTATCTTTATTCGGTAAAAGTATCGACTCATACTTTTGACAAAATGTACTGACATATTTTCTGACTTCTGTATGTATTTGATGATGCATATGGATAGGGAGGCTTTCTTTTAAAAATAAAATACCTGTTACTACAAGTCCGGTTGAATCCTTCTGCACTTCCAGTGTTCGTACTACTTTTTCCAATGCCTGGTAAATACGTTTATCAGGTATTGGAATATAATGAACAGGTAACGCTTCTTGAAAAAGCCCATTATAGACATCTCTTCTCGAGGTCAGAATTAAATCTATTTTTTTCTGCAAAAATAAATCCTTATGGAAATCAATCAGCATTTGCACATTGAAATAACTCTGCTTGGTATAGCTGGCTGAAATAAAATCATATTCTGTCATGGCGATATCATCCTTGAAATCAATGTGCTTGATATCTTCCGGATAATCGATGGATATGCATTTTTTCTTAGAAAGCTGTCCGATACGTAAGATAGATGACAAAATACTATATTCATCGTAAGCGATATAAAGCATGATTTGCTGACGCTTTTGTTTTAAAGCTTCACTGTAGGCACTGTAATCAGTGAAAAGAAGTGCGTCACACATCATGGCTCCCTCTGCTCGAACTGCAGCATTGCATGATTCGGACAATACAAAAGGGAGGACGTCGATAGATGGAAATTGTTCTGCGATTTCTTGTACTCTTTGAACGATTGTTTTTTCTCCTAAAACCCCTAGTGTTATATTCATTTGTTTCCCCCCTTACAGATACCTGTATTTTTTATAGAAAAGGAGAGGCATGGCTGCTTAACCTTTCAAATAATGATAGATATGTGCTCCTGCTCTCTGATGAAATTGCTGTCCCTCTCCATTGTTCGTCCATCCCTCTGTCAGCATAACTGCTTTGAGCTGTTTATCAGCTGTTTGAAAAATAGCCGCATCATGCTCTGCCCCGGTCAGTTCCCCGGTTTTATGAAATGTCTTGATGGAGGAATCATAGGCAGAAAAAGCAGTCAGTTTGCTGTTGAACTGCTGATTTTCCAAGATAGTCAGCATTTGCTCCTGACGATGTTTCGGCAGTATGTTATTTGGCTCTGTCAATAAATCCAGCAGAAGCATGACATCATAGCAGCTCGTCCGATTCTCCAATCCGAGCTTTATGGCTTCTTCATCCATCAGTTTTCGCTCTAATTTCGTGTGCTTTCCGCCTATTTGTTGAATAAATGCATGGATAGTATCTAAACCGATGAAATCAATCAATGCATTTGTTGCGGTATTATCAGAGACAATGATCATTAATTCAAGGAGCTGCTGATAGGTATAGTTCTGCTTATCTGATAAATAAGGAATAACTCCCGCACCGCCAACCATATCGGAGGGGGAGAGATGCACCTGTTTAGATAAATCAATATTTTCTTTTTCTTCTTCATAATAGGCAGCGGCAAGGATAAACAGTTTAATAATACTGGCGGAACGCAGCGGCTTGTTTTCATTAAAAGCAATTTCATTTTCTTCGGATTGGATCAAATAGCATATTTTTACTGGCGGTAAAGGTTTTATGGAATAAATAGCATGCTTTAACATTTTTAATGACAATGTTTTATCACCTCGTTGGAAAGTGGGTTACATTAATATTATGGAATATTCAAAAAGTAGTCAAGAAATACTTGAAAATCGCTTAAAAAAAGAATATACAGCATGTTTTGGCGCTATAAAGCATACAGTAAAAGGAATGTTTAAAGTGATGAATTTTTTTAATATTATTTATGTAATCGTTTCCTGTTTTGAGAATAATTTGACGTTTGTGTTACTAATATTGTAAACTTATTACAAGTACGATACTTTTTTGTAAAAGGGGGACTTTTAGATGAAAAAGAATTGGTTAAGCCCACTGGCACTTATTTTTGCATTATTGTTATTATTAGCAGCCTGCGGCGGTGACGACGGCAATGCAGACGATGGCGGCGAGGAAGCTGGAGATCCGGGTACAGATCCGGAAATGATTCAGATTGCTACCGGCGGAACAAGTGGAACATACTACCCGCTTGGAGGAGAAATGGCAACCATTATTTCAAGTAATACAGATGTAACAGCGGATGCGATTTCCTCTAATGCTTCAGCAGAAAATGTTCTGTCCATAGAGAATGGCGATGTAGAAATTGCTTTTGTACAAACAGATGTGGTAGCACATGCTGAGGAAGGAATTAATGCTTTTGATGAGCCTGTCGAAAATGTACAGGCAATGGGTTCTTTATACCCGGAGACGGTTCAAATCGTTACAACAGAGGGTTCTGGAATTGAATCTGTCGAAGACCTGGCAGGAAAAACTGTTTCCGTTGGTGCTCCTGGATCAGGTACATTTATCAATGCGGAACAAATCCTGGAGGTTCACGATATGACAATAGACGATATTGATGCTCAAAATCTGGACTTTGGTGAATCTACCGGAGGAATCCAGGATGGCAATATTGATGCTGCGTTTATCACTTCAGGAACGCCTACCGGTGCGGTAGAAGGGTTGGCTGCTTCTGTAGATGTGGCTATTGTTCCGATTGCACAGGATAAGATTGAGGAGCTGACGGAAGCATATCCTTACTATGCTGCAGATACGATTGAAGAAGGTACTTATAGTCTAAGTGAAGATGTAGAAACAGTTGCTGTATTAGCGGCATTGGCTGTAAACAGTTCTTTATCTGAAGACCTTGTTTATGAGATGACCAAAGCAATCTATGAAAATGCAGAAGGGATGGCGCATGACAAAGCATCCTTCATCACACTGGATACTGCGTTAGACGGAATTGATATTGAAGTGCATCCAGGTGCACAGAGGTACTTTGACGAAGAGGGTATTGAATAAATAAATAGAATAAGCCGGCTCCACCCCAGAGAATGCAGGGATAGGCTGCCGGCTTTTTTTAAGCACAGCTTGTAAAATTAGGTGATGCTAAAATGCGGAGAAAGTGGGTAAAATTCCTTCTTTTATTTCTTTTGATTGGAGGAGGAATTGGACTTGGCGTGAATTATCCGATTCAGACAGCGTTAGTTTTTAACGACGGCGAATCCGGAGAATTGACGGCTTTTTTACCTTTAAAAGAGAATGACCATTTCTCGATTACGTTCACTCACTCGATCCATTTAACAGATGTGGTGGAGAAATACAGGGTGACAGAGGATTTGATGATCGAGCAATATGAAATAATTTATGAAGAGTTTGGTATTGGTATGCCCAATAATGCGGGTGAGGGCGAAGAATTTGTTTATGAGGATGGAAAATACCATATAAAAAATATGGAACATCGATTTGAATCGTTAAATATCCGGAATGGAGAAGTTGTTTCGAATCATCGGCTGGCTTGGGCAGATCATCAGGATATCAAGGAGTGTTGTGAAGTTCCTTTTAATGACTACTTTGTGCCGGGAGATTGGTATAGAGTAAAAATAGATGAAATAACATTGCTTGATTATTGGAAAGGAGAGAAAATCAGTGAGTGAAAAAGAGAAGGATCAGCTTTCAGAAAAAGAACAGCAGGAGTTGTTGGAGAAATATGATGCAGAAGCAAAGACCAGAAATGTAAAGGGTAAGATATATCACGTTATCTTTCTTGGGTTAATTGCCTTTTCTGTATTTCAATTATATACCGGAATTTTTGGTCAGCTGACTGCTTATATTCAACGAACCATTCACTTAGGATTTGCACTTTCACTTATTTTCTTATTATTCCCGGCTGCCCGTGGAATGAGAAAGGATAAAATCCCTTGGTATGATTATATTTTAATGCTGTTATCCATTCTTGTCTGCGGCTATTGGCCGGTGTATTATGATACATTAGTTCAGCAGTTTGGCGGCATTTCTGTCATGCAAATGGTCGTGGGCGGGCTTGGAATCCTGCTTGTGTTGGAAGCAGCCAGACGTGCAGTAGGTCTGCCGATTACAATTATTGCACTATTGTTTCTTAGCTATGCACTACTCGGTCCAAATATACCTGGAATGTTTGCGCATGCCGGTCTGTCGCTGGAGCAGTTGATTCAATCGATGTTCTTTACGACAGAAGGAATTTTAGGAACTCCTTTGCAGGTATCGTCTACATATATATTCTTATTCCTTTTATTTGGCGCTTTTTTAGTGCAGACAGGGGTAGGAAATTATTTTAATGATTTAGCTATATCCATCGCCGGTAAAAGAGTAGGCGGGCCTGCAAAAGTAGCTATTTTTTCAAGTGCATTAAATGGAACTATCTCGGGGAGCTCTGTTGCAAATACAGTAACAACAGGCTCGTATACGATTCCTATGATGAAAAAGCTGGGATATCGGAAGAATTTTGCCGGAGCGGTAGAAGCAGCCTCCTCTACAGGCGGTCAAATTATGCCGCCGATTATGGGAGCAGCCGCCTTTTTAATGATTGAATTTGCAGGAGAAAGCTATTGGAATATCGCGAAAGCAGCAGTTATTCCCGCAGCTTTATACTTTGCAGGGATTTGGATCATGACACATTTTGAAGCGAAACGGACAGGCTTAACAGGTCTCCCGGATGAAGAGATTCCAAGTAAACTCTCCGTTTTAAAAAAGATTCATCTGCTGCTGCCGATTTTAGCCATTGTCTATTTCTTATTTATCGGTGTGAGCGTTGAGAGAGCAGCTATTTATGGGATTTTAACGACGATTATTGTCAGCTTGTTCCGAAAAGATACGAGAATTACACCGGCTAAATTTATTGTTGCCTTGGAACAAGGGGCCAGAACAGCATTAGGTGTTGCTGCTGCAACAGCATGTGCTGGTATTATTGTAGGGGTAGTGACAAGAACAGGCTTAGGCCTAAAGCTTGGAAACAGTTTAGTATCGATTGCTGGTACGATTGCTTCTACACCGGAAATTCAATTGATGCTGACATTGGTATTTACCATGATTACATCGATTATTATCGGCATGGGCTCACCGACAACCGCCAACTATATTATCACGTCTACAATTGCTCTGCCGGCAATTGTAGCACTAAATGACAATCTGGATGTAGCAATTCCGCTTCTGGCTGCACATATGTTTGTATTCTATTTTGGAATTGTGGCAGATATTACTCCGCCGGTAGCATTAGCTGCCTTCGCGGCAACCGGGATTTCTGGGGGAGAACCGATACGTACCGGAGCAAATGCAGCAAGGTTGGCTATCGCAGCATTTATAATTCCGTATATGTTTGTTTTGAATCCGACACTCCTTATGATAGATGCGAACGTGTTCGAGATTATATTTGCCTTTTTCACGGCTATCCTCGGGATGATAGCGATTGGTGCCGGAATGATTGGTTACTGGTACCGCAGAATCAAATGGTTTGAGCGTATTTTAGCTATTGCAACTGGATTGATGCTGATTTATCCGGAAGGGTATTCCGATACAATAGGCTTTGTATTATTTGCTATTCAGCTTGTGATTCAATTTATGTCGAGGGATAAAAATGCGAAGCGCAGTAAAACGCAAGTAAGTTAAGAAAATAAAAAAATGGGGAAGAAGTTCTTTGAGATAAGAGCTTCTTTTTTTACATTATAGGATGATATTTTAGCAATTTTTACAGTGGAAGAGCAAATACAGGTTTTTCTAATGCTTTCCCTTTATAATAAAAGCAAAGAATAAGGTGAGAAAAAATCAGGAGTGCAAATCAATGGCTAAGAAATATGATTTTACAAAAGGAAGTATCGGCAAAAGCCTTTTTTATTTTTCCGGACCCATTCTTTTGGCAAATCTGCTGCAAACCTCATATCAATTTGTAGACAGTTTGTGGGTCGGAAATTTGCTTGGTGCGAACGCCCTAGGTGCAGTTGCCATTTCCGGGAGCATTATATTTGTGGTGCTCTCATTAATTATTGGTTTAAATAATGCTGCTCTGACCATTTTGTCGCAGCAGCAGGGGAAGCAGAATGAAGAGGGGCTGAAGCGTTATTTGAATGCATTTGTTGTTCTGATGACATCGGTTGCATTATTACTTGGCGTCTCCGGGTATATTTTTGCAGAGGTGCTGCTGACCATGCTGGGAACACCGGAAGCAATGGCAGCAGATGCCGCTGCCTATCTGCGGATTAACTTTATGGGGATTCTTTTACTGTTTGGCTATAACTTTATCAGTACAGTACTGCGTTCCATTGGAGACAGTAAAACACCGCTTTACTTTGTAACAGTAGCAGTCCTGCTGAATACCGTATTGGACCCGCTATTTATTCATGTATTTGACTGGGGCATCAATGGCGCAGGCTATGCTACAGTGATATCACAAGGTGTTTCCTTTTTAATTGGATTCTTTTATATTCTGAAGAAGGATTTAGCTCCGTTTACGATTCCAAGTCTGCCAAAATGGAAAGAAATTAAATTGATTTTGCATATCGGCATCCCATCCAGCCTGCAGATGGCAGTGATTTCTGCTGGTGCAGCTGCCATTATCGGGGTAGTGGCTGTACATGGAGAAGCAGTTGTTTCAGGGTATAGTGCAGCACAGCGTCTGGATAGTTTATTAATGCTGCCTGCACATGCTTTAAGTATTGCCATTTCCAGTATGGCTGGGCAGAATATCGGTGCACAAAACTGGGGAAGAGTCAGAGAAGTGGCGAAGTTTGGGGTGATATATAATTTTCTTATTATGCTGTTTATCGGTATTATCGTCGCCATTTTTGCTGAATATGGGGTAAGGTTGTTTATTCAGGACGAAGCTTCTGTCCAATTTGGTACAATATATCTTCAGATTGTTGCATTATGCTATCCGTTTTTAGGGATTAATTTTATCTTAAACGGTGTTGTCCGGGCAGCAGGCGCAATGTATCCGATTCTTATATTAAATATCATTTCTTTCTGGATACTGCGTTATCCCCTGGCTGCCTTATTCTCTCGCCTGTTTGGTGAAATTGGCATTGCAATTGGTGTAGGGGCAAGCTTTATCCTAAGCAGCGCGGTTGCTATTCTATATTATCGTTTCGGGAAATGGAGAGAGAAGAAGCTATTCGCAGATGCTTAAACAGGGGAGGATCATGGATGATTTGGATTGTCGGTTTCGTATCCGGCCTTGTACTTGGCGGCTCCTTATATGCTTTGCAGCAATGGGCAGCGATTCCTGTTTACACCCTGCTGATGAATGTAGATTATTTTCCCGTAATTGGCGGAATGAATTTTCCTAATTGGGTAGAGTTTTCCTTCCATTTGGGTGTTTCTGTGGCTATTGTCTGGATTCTCTATCGCGTATTAACAAAGAAACATCTGGAGCAGAAGCTGATGTCTTATATATATTGTAATGCTGCGATTGGCCTGCTTATTTTCCCGACAACGATGCTATCTGACCGGACTCCGGAAATAGGCAGTATAGAGGCATGGCTTATCTGGCTGGCCGGACATATGGTATATGGTATTTCTATATGGGGGATGCTGAGGATAGGTGAATGGGTAAAGGAGAAAAAATATGAAACGTAGGAAAAAACGCCAGCTGGCAGAGCTGCTGAAATATTTGATAGTTATATGTCTTGTGTTTTTCTTCGGTTTAGTTTCCCTTTCTTTATTAGTCAATTATGTTGCAGAGCAATCTGAACCAGAACTGGAAGAGTCAGGGCCACGTCCCCTGCCAGCCTTGAACCAGAAAATATGGGAATATAAACCGATTGTTGAAAAATATGCAGAACAGCATGGAATTGAAGAACAGACCAATACAATTCTTGCCATGATGATGCAGGAATCCGGTGGACGCGGTACCGATCCGATGCAATCCTCGGAAAGCCTGTGCGGGGAAATAGGCTGTATTGATGATCCAGAGCATTCGATTGAGCAGGGCGTATCCTTCTTTGCCTGGGTGTATGAACAAGCAGAGGGCGACACAGCCTTAGCAGTTCAAGCTTATAATTTTGGTCCCGGCTTTATTAACTATCTACAGGAAACGGAAGAGCCTTATTCTGAGGACGCTGCTATTGCTTATTCGCAGTATATGTATGAAGAAGCGGGAAGAGAGGCTTCCATTTATGCCTGCCGGAGAGAAGAGGCGGAAGAATTAGATGCATGCTATGGAGACATTTATTATGTTTCTTCTGTCATGTCCTATAAGGAAGCAATAGAAATGGAACTGGAAAACTGATATGATAACAGTATGTGAAATGTTCTTGATTCAGAGCAGCTTTTACATACAGAGGTGTTGTCATATCTTTTTTGTGCATAAAAAGAATCGTTCTACTATGCATATTTCCAAGTAATTAACTGATGATTATGACAACAGTGGATACTAAAAAAACAAGGCGGAGGATGATTTTTTATGAAAGCTATTCAGACAAATAATGCACCAGCAGCAATTGGACCATACTCTCAAGCAATTGAAGCAGGAGATTTTCTTTATATTTCGGGACAAATTCCGATTGATCCGGCAACAGGGGATGTCGTAGAAGGAATTGAAGCGCAGACGAAGCAAGTATTAGCGAATTTGCAGGCTATTTTAGATGAAGCAGGTTTAAGTTTTGCAAACGCAGTGAAATTTACGATTTTCTTAAATTCCATGGAGGATTTTGCGACAGTGAATGAAATTTATGGAGCAGCGTTGTCCGAGCCATATCCGGCACGTGCTTGTGTGGAAGTGAGCCGTCTTCCGAAAGACGTTCTTGTAGAAATGGATATTGTAGCATACCGTAAAGCATAAGGAGTGATTATATGGAGAATTTTATCTATCACAATCCAACGAAACTTATCTTTGGAAAAGGACAAATCGAAAGGCTGGCTGGCGAAATTCAGCCTTACGGAAGCCGTATTCTGATTGTATATGGCGGAGGAAGTATTAAACGAAATGGCATCTATGATCGTGTATTGGAAGAATTGAAAAAAATCAATGCGGAGGTGTTTGAGCTTTCTGGTGTAGAGCCTAACCCGCGTATTTCTACAGTACGGGAAGGCGTACGTATTTGCCGCGAACAGAGAATTGATTTTATCTTGGCTATCGGCGGAGGCAGCACCATTGACTGTACCAAAGCAATCGCTGCCGGCGCTGTAACGGATGCGGATATGTGGGATGTAGTGACGAAAAAAGAAAAGCCGGCAGGTGCACTGCCATTTGGAACGATACTCACTTTAGCTGCTACAGGCTCCGAGATGAATTCGGGCTCTGTTATTACCAATTGGGAAACCAACGAAAAGCATGGGTGGGGGTCTCCGTATACCTATCCAAAATTTTCTATTCTGGATCCTGTGCATACATTCTCTGTACCGCGTGATCAAACGATTTATGGATTGGTAGACATGATGTCGCATGTATTAGAGCATTATTTTCATCATGAAGAAAATACACCGATTCAAGACAGATGGTGTGAAGGTATTCTGTTGACCCTGATTGATGTAGGGCCGAAACTATTAGCAGACCCTGAAAATTATGCCTATCGCTCTACAGCAATGCTGGGAGGAACACTGGCCTTAAATAATATGCTGAATTTAGGCTATCGGGGTGATTGGGCAACGCATAATTTAGAGCATGCGGTGTCTGCTGTTCACGATATTCCGCATGGCGGCGGTTTAGCTATCCTATTCCCGAATTGGATGAGGTATGTGCTGGATGAGAGTAATGTACATCGCTTTAAGCAGCTTGCTGTCCGGGTCTTTGACGTAGATACCATAGGGAAATCGGATAAAGTAGTTGCCTTAGAAGGAATTGATAAGCTGCGTGAATTTTGGAATGAGCTAGGCGCCCCTTCCAAATTGGCAGATTATGATATTGACGAGTCTACGCTTGAAGAAATGGCGGAGAAAACCGTGGTGGCAAACCCGACATTCGGCAACTATCGTGCATTAACGAAAAAGGATTCCCTGGAGATTTTTAAAGAAAGTCTGTGATTTCCCGGGAAATGATGTTGAAATATGTAAAAGAGCTTGCAGTTATTCATAAACTGCAAGCTCTTCTTTAATTTGCAAACGTATTTTATCAAGACATTCTTCCGGTGTCTTGCCAAACACACGTTTATTATTTACTAATGCGTACGGCCGAACGGCACAAAGTCCGCAAAACGACAGGCATTCATTCATAAGAACCGCTACCTCAGGGAATTCTTTCTCTAAGATGGATTCAATATCTATAGTAGTGATGGCATTTCCGTCACATATTTCTACGACAACGATACCCATTGCTATCACTTTCTTTCTATAATAATTAACGCTACTTTTTTAGTTTTAGCATAATTATAGAAACAAATCAATATTTTTACCTGGATGAGAAAGTGTGCGAATGAGAATGCTTTGTATTCGGTTCATGTTCATAACGTAACCAGGCAACAAGCATGATAAAACCGCAAAGAATAAGCAGCAGGCCGGTTGTTAAAAAGACGGAAGAGAATCCCCAGGTTGCAGCGATGGTACCGCCAAGCATGGGACCGACAATGTTTCCGAAAAAGCGTAAACTTGTATCGTAGCCAAGCACTTCTCCTTGTGTAGACAGAGGTGCTTCTTTCCGGATATAAGCCACACGAATCGGGATAACTCCGCCAAGGAACAAACCGAGTAAGAATCGCATAATGACTAATTGCCAAATACTCGTAATGAACATGCCCGGCAAATAGACCAAGCCGGAAACAAACAGCATGATAATCAATATTTTCGTATAACCGTGCTTATCTCCAATCATTCCCCAGCGTCTGGT
Source organism: Oceanobacillus aidingensis (assembly GCF_042654105.1). Taxonomy (NCBI): domain Bacteria; kingdom Bacillati; phylum Bacillota; class Bacilli; order Caryophanales; family Bacillaceae; genus Oceanobacillus; species Oceanobacillus aidingensis. The sequence goes on from NZ_JBHSFT010000007.1 coordinate 163,255, forward strand.
CATCAATAAATTTCCTACCCCTGTGGCGGAGAAGGCAATCCCTGCAAAGAATGCCAGATTGACCGGCCCATGAATTTCTTCAACAAATAATGATAAAATCGGTTGGACGCTGAAGTGAGCAATCTGTACAAGTGCAGACATTAATAAAACAATCAATAAGATTGGTTTACGCAGGATATACTGCAATACTTCCTTCCTGGAATAATTCTTTGTATCCTCTTCTTTTGAAAAGGTCACCTTCATTTCTTTCACTCCAAATATAACGAGCAATCCGGAGATAAAGATAGTGATTGCTACCCATTTAAAGGTGCTGGAATAACCAAATGCATCTGCCAGCGCCCCGCCTAATAAGGGGCCCATCAAAGAACCGGTGATAGTTCCGGTCTGCAGGGTGCCTAACACTTTTCCGGCAACTTCTTTAGGTGTCTGGGTTGCAATAAACGCCTGAGACATTGGAATAAATCCTGTGACGATTCCCATTAAAAAGCGCAAGAGAAATAACTGCCATACGGCTGTGACGAATCCCATTAAAAATACGGAAATTCCGATTCCTAATGCAGACATCACCATTAAACGCTTCCTGCCGAAGCGATCGCCGACTCTTCCCCAAATCGGGGCAAAGATAAATGCACTGATGAAAGTAACGGCAAAGGTTAATCCAGACCATGTCTGCACATAGGACGCAGAAAAGTTTCCCATGGACTGAATATATAAGGAAATAAAAGGCACAACCATCGTCATGCTTCCGCTAATAAAGAAATTAGCAAACCACATAATCACTAAGTTACGTTTTACTCCTGGGTGTGTATTAATAACGTTCAAACCTTCTTTCTAACATTGTAAGAACTGCAGATTCATGTACACTTATTGATTCAAGCATACAGCAGGGAAAACCCAATTTGCTGTATGCATTTTCGTTTTGAAATGGGATAAGCGCCTTTAGTACATATGAAAAAGGCATAAGTGCCAATGACCCATACCTTCTCTAAAACAATCTGCAGCCGTCCGTTTAAGTTGCATAAATGCATTACGCTATCACCATCTGTGGAATTCCTGCAATCTTAAAAAAGGAGTGCCGAATTTCCAATAAATAATCCTACATTTATTTCGTTACTCCAAATATACACTAACACGAACTAAATGAAAAGGTATCTGCTTACAAAAAGGATTTATTTTAATGCTTCCATTTTCGCACATTAAAAAGTAACTTCATTTCCATAGAAACAGGGGTTGACCGTTCCTTCGATAACTCCCTTGACAAAGAATAGAAGGTGAAGTGTAAAGCACCGCTGCGGCGAAAAGCGGAGTGGTTGGCCGGAGCGGAGCTACGCACCATCATCAATTCCAAAAAGGCCGAATATGTAACCCAAAAGCAAGCGTGGTAATCGAAAACAAGTTCATCCAGGAATACAAGATATATATGCTTATTCTTAAGTGTGAAAGTTGAGTTAACGTCATAAAAAAACGTTTTATCATAAAAAAGAGAGGGAATCAGCAAGGATACATAGACAGTAATCCTATATGATAAAATATAGTTCCAAGCTTTTCCTATAGAAATAAATCAACTGTTAGAAGGCCCGGGAGCTGGCAGCATGTTTTTTTCTGCAGATTGTATTTAGCCGGCAGATGAAATTAATGTTTTAAAAACATGTAAACATTTTTCCTTCGGGTTATAATAGATGACGATAGATGCTCATCATAAATATCAAACGTAGGAGTTAAAAAACGCTTACGAAGAAAAGGAGTAAACAGAATGAATAAAAAGGTAGTATCCGTGCTGAAATACGTGGCACTAAGCTGCATATTATTTTTTAGTATCCTATTGCCAGTTTCAGCAGCTTCTAATACGACGATTATCTATGGGGAAAAACTCAGTGACAGTCAGCGGGCGGAAGTTCGGGAGGCTTTGGAAATCTCAGATGATGACACATATGAAGAACATGACGTTACAGGACAAGATTATGCTGATTTTATAAATGGAAATCCAGATGCAAATATGTATTCTTCTGCAGGAATTACGCTGGAGTCAAGCGGTTCCGGCCTGGAAGTGAATATATTAACACCCGATAATATTACGGAAGTAACCAGAGAAATGTATATGAACGCACTGTTAACAGCCGGAGCGGAAAATGCGACGGTAGATGTTGTTTCTCCAGTCAGAGTATCTGGTCATTCTGCATTGACAGGAATATACAAAGCCTATGATGTAGAAGGAGTAGAATTAGATCCGGAACGAATGGAATTAGCTAACGATGAGCTAGAAGTAGCAACTGATTTAGCAGATAATGAAGATATTAGTGATGAAGACGTAAGTACACTTTTAACAGAAATCAAAAAAATGATTGCTGAACAGAATCCAGTAACCAGAGAAGAAGTAGAACAAATCGTTAATGAGCAGCTTAACAATCTGGACATTCAGCTGAATGACGCCGACAGGCAGATGCTTATTGATTTAGTAAATCGAATGAGGGATTTAGAAATTGATTTTGGAGCAATGAGAGATCAACTCGAGAGTATTACAAATGACCTTGTCGAAAGAGCAGAGGATTTAGGTTTAGACAGGGGATTTTGGGAGAGAGTGGCGAACTTCTTTAGTGATATCTTCCGTTCCATTGCGAACTTTTTCAGCAGCTAATTGAATACTGGCAAGCAGTTGACGAAGAGCTCTCTAATCATAGAGGGCTCTTTTTTTATATTACAGAAACGAGCTTTCGACGTGGGTTTGTCATAATGCATACGCTTTACCGCTCTTCTATAACAAATATGTTACAAATGTAATAGTAAACAGGGCATATGTAATCATTGTAATTTACACTTAACCCTTCTGTAACTGTATTCTTCTGATTCCTGTGATAGGATAGTCATTGTGAAAAAACATAAGGAGGTTATCAGATGAGAAAACTCGTAGCAGCATTATCTGCTGGAATTATTATAACCGGTACAGCTGCAACAACAGTTTCCGCTGACGCAAATGAACACAAGGTAGAATCAGGAGAGAGCTTATGGAAGATTGCAGCTCAATATGATACAAGCGTGCAAAACTTACTTGATATAAATGATCTTAAATCAGAGGTAATTCACCCGAAAGATGTTATTAAGGTAAGTGAATCTGGTGAAGATGGAGAAGAAACAGTATACACAGTAGAAAAAGGGGACACCCTTTCAGCTATTGCTAAAGAATTCAATGTATCTGTCAGCGATATTAAAGAATGGAATAACCTTTCATCTGATATTATCGTAATCGGTAATGAATTATCAATAAATGGAACAGCTGAAGAAGCTGTAGCAGAGCAACCAGCAGTAGAGGAAGAACCAGCTGAGGAACCTGCAGCAGAAGAAGAAGCAACAGAAGAACCAGCTGAGGAGCCAGCAGTAGAAGAAGAGGCAGCTGAAGAGCCGGCTGCAGAGGAAAGCGAACCTGCTGTAGAGCAAACTTCTAATGAAGAAGCAGCTGCTTCTGAATCAGAAGAACAATCTTCAGATAATGGTTCTCCACAAGGCGAAACAATTTCTGTAGAAGCGACTGCATATACAGCAGATTGTAATGGATGTTCCGGAGTAACTGCAACTGGTGTAGATCTAAATCAAGATCCTAATGCGAAAGTAATTGCAGTAGACCCAAATGTTATTCCATTGGGAAGTGAAGTTTATGTAGAAGGTTATGGCTATGCAACTGCTGCTGATACTGGCGGTGCAATCAATGGAAACAAAATTGACCTTCACGTACCATCCCAAGACGAAGCAGTAAACTTTGGAAGACAACAAGTTAACGTAACAATCGTTGAATAAATCATATAAAAATAGCTTAAGAGTCTATAAAACTCTTAAGCTATTTTTTTTAGTTGAGAAAATAAATATAATAAAAAAGGGTCAACACCAAAATCTATGGTTGGAAAATATAATTAAATATGATAATAGCAATTACCAAGCGAAGGAAATACACGTAGACTCCTATGGGAATGCGCAGTGTGAAGACCCCGCAGAAAAAGTGGTCTTCTTTTTTCGAGGAGGCTGAAGACAAGCCCATGGAAAGCGTAGTGTATTTCCGTAGCGGCCGCTTACAGCAAATTTATATCTACTATGTTACCCATAGATTTTGGTGAAAAGCCATAAAAAAGGCATCATACTTTTGATTATATAAGCATGAGACCCCATGAAGTCATGATATTTAGCTGTCCGTATCTCGTAGTTATCACGCAGAGTTTTTCTGATATACATGCGTTTCATCTATTATCAACGATCATCTGATTTTTTCTTTACATTTTAAAAAGACGAATAAACATTTGCTGATATATTTTACACCCCAGAAAGCCGGCAGTGTTATCTTTATCAAATCCTTGGAATATCCTCTTTAATTCTGAAATTCGGTAGAAGTGGCAGCCGGGCTTTGTTCAATTTCTTCATTACTATCGTTATGAGCACTTGAATAGCCTAAAGCTCCTACTGCAGCAATGACAAAAATAAACAAAGTAAGTAGAACTTTTCGCATGTTTCTTTTCAACCCTCCATCATATATTTAAAGTATGTGTTCAAAAAAAGTTCACTCTATCGAAGCATCATTTTTTAAGAGACTTTTTGAACATCCTTTTTAATAATATTCAACTCTCTTAGTATAGGACAATATGGTCAAATTGGCTAGCAGGAAAAACATTAATTTTCATATATATTCGCTAATTCTGTGAATAACTGGATTGGGTTATTTATATGTTATACTTGAAAGGGATTACATTTTTGACAAAGAGTTGTCCGTAGACCCATGCGGTGCAAAGTTACATTTTACAATGCTTTAAAGGAGGAAAATAGGGTATGACAAGCCGAAAATTAGATCATTTTTTGGAATCAAATATAAATGATTTAAAGGAAAATGGTCTCTATAACGAAATTGATACTGTAGAAGGTGCAAATGGCCCGGAAATTACAATCAAAGGAGAAACATTAATCAATCTTTCTTCTAATAATTACTTAGGGCTTGCGACGCACCATGAATTAAAAGATGCAGCCAAGCAAGCTGTGGATTCCCATGGTGCCGGCGCTGGCGCTGTCCGCACGATTAATGGAACGCTTGACTTGCATATCGAATTGGAAAAGAGAATTGCTGCATTTAAAGGAACAGAAGCAGCTATCGCTTATCAATCTGGATTTAACTGTAATATGGCAGCGATTTCGGCTGTAATGGATAAAAATGATGCGATTCTATCGGATTCTTTAAACCACGCCTCTATTATTGACGGCTGTCGCTTATCGAAGGCGAAGATTATTCGATTTGAGCATTCAGATATGGCGGATTTACGTGCGAAAGCGAAGGAAGCGACAGAATCAGGGACATATAATAAAGTGATGGTAATTACGGATGGCGTATTCTCCATGGATGGAGATATCGCGAAGCTTCCGGAGATAGTGGAAATCGCTGAAGAATTTGATTTGATTACCTATGTAGATGATGCGCATGGCTCAGGAGTAACTGGTGACGGTGCAGGAACAGTAAAGCATTTTGGGTTGCAGGATAAAGTAGATTTTCAAATGGGTACGCTGTCGAAAGCAATTGGTGTTATCGGCGGTTATGTTGCAGGGAAACAATCATTAATCGATTGGTTGAAAGTCCGTTCCCGTCCATTCTTATTTTCTACAGCGGTATCTCCAGCAGATGCAGCTGCAAGCACAAGAGCAATTGAAATGCTCATGGAGAGTACAGAACTGAATGAAAAGCTCTGGGAGAATGGGAATTACTTGAAAGAAGGCTTGAAAAAGCTTGGTTTTGATATTGGCGACAGCGAAACACCAATCACACCTTGTATTATCGGTGATGAAAAACAAGCGCAGACATTTAGTAAAAGACTGTATGAAGAGGGCGTTTATGCGAAAGCAATCGTGTTTCCGACAGTGCCGAGGGGGACCGGGCGGGTTCGTAATATGCCGACAGCTGCGCATACGAAAGAAATGCTGGATCGAGCTATTGGCATTTATGAAAAAATCGGTAAGGAATTAAAACTTATATAAATTGAAGTAATAAATTACACTTTATTTTTCTTATAAAATGACGAAATAATGATTGAAAACGGTAACTAGCGACGGTTTTTGGTGGGGCGAGTAACCGCAGTCCCAGTCCCAGAAGAAAAACACGGAGACTCCTGGTCGACTAAGAACAGTCACGTCCTGTGACCAACGACCGACACTAGGACGTCTTGTCCGTTGTGGGAAGGCGCGGGGCATAAGTGCGACTTTAGCTCTGTCTGCGCCTGACGGCTTGCCAATCGCTAAGTCTTCTTTTCACCCGCAGGGCATAAGTGCGACTATGCTTCTGTCTGCACCTGTCGGCTTGCCAATCAGCAAGTCTTCTTTAAAGGAGATGAGCTCGGGGCCCGCGGAAAGCGTAGTGTTTTCTGGGGTTGCGATTACTCACCCCATGAAACCCGTTGTAGCGGTAGCTATTTATTTCAATTTATATATTTAAAAATAAGAGCGCATGTTCAAAAGGTTGATAGAAGAGCGGAGCATCTTTCCAACAGCTTTTTTGAACATCCTCTCAATGGAGGTTTTCCGAGATGAAAAAAATTTTAGTGACCGGTGCATTAGGCCAAATCGGATCAGAATTAACGGAGAAGCTTCGTAGTACATACGGCGAGGATAATGTCATTGCTTCCGATATCCGGAGACCGGAGCAGCCATCAGGAATATTTGAAGAAATCGATGTGACAAAGGAAAAGGAAATTTACGAGATTTCCAAAAAATACAAGGTGGATACGATTATTCATTTAGCTGCACTTTTATCTGCGAAGGCAGAGGCTTTTCCAAAAGTCGCCTGGGAAATTAATATGGGCGGACTGGTAAATGCACTGGAAGCTGCGAAGGAATTAGATTTAAAATTTTTCACACCAAGCTCAATCGGAGCTTTTGGACCAAGTACACCGAAAAATAATACCCCGCAGGATACGCTGCAGCGTCCGACGACGATGTATGGGGTGAATAAAGTAGCAGGAGAAATTCTTTGTGATTACTATTATTCCAGATTTGGGGTGGATACCAGGGGTGTTCGTTTTCCTGGTTTAATTTCCTATGTAACTTCTCCAGGAGGCGGCACGACAGACTACGCGGTGGAGGTGTATTATGAAGCACTTCGGACAGGAGCATATACCTCTTATATAGAAAAAGGAACGCGTATGGATATGATGTATATGCCAGATGCTTTACAAGCAATTATTCAACTGATGGAAGCAGATTCCGATCGCTTAAAGCATCGCAATGCCTTCAATATAACTGCGATGTCTGCTGCGCCGGAGCATTTTGAAGAAGCAATTCGCAAGCACATTCCTGATTTTACAATGGATTATCAGGTAGACCCGGTCAGACAAGGAATTGCAGAGAGCTGGCCGGATTCGATTAATGCAGATGCTGCGAAAGAAGAATGGGATTTTGAAGCAGCATATGATATGGACGCAATGACGGTGGATATGCTGGAGAAAGTTCGTGAGAAAATAAAGAAGAATAGTGCATAACAGGACAAAATGATTCCAGGCTTTCAAGTAAAAAGACGCACTTATATTTCAAACATTTAAACTACTTCTTTTATATCAGAAGCCTTTTTACTATTTTTTGACTGCTGTAAAGGAAGTATCTCAGTATAATTAAAAAAACCGCCTTATGTCCAGGTTAATCGATGACGACCATGGACATAAGGTGGTTTTCAATAATACTACGGATGTAAGATGGGGTATAGCGTTCTGGATTAAATAATGCATGGATAGCCAGCCCATCGAGTAAACTATACAATTTCTCTAATTCAATATCTCTAGAAATATTTTTTTTCAATAAGTCATTTTCTTCTAAAGTCGTTAAAACTAATTCAATAACTTTTAAAACATCATCGTAATTGAGATCAAATCCATCCTCTTTTCGACCATGAGTAATAAAGGCAAACCAAACCTCCATTTCCTTTCTTGAAATGTCATTATAAGGAGTTATCTCCATAAGAAGCTGAACCAATTTTTCTAAAACTGGCAGATCTTTCTCCATAATTTTTTTAATCCTAACCCCCACGTTTTCTTTTAATAATTCCATTGCAAATTTAAGAAGTTCTTTACGAGTAGGAAAATAGTACCTGAGAGTGGATTGAGAAATTCCGGTTTCTTCTGCTATTTTTCGTGTCGTTGCATGTTCAATCCCCTTTTGAGATATAATTTCCCATGTAGATTTTGCTATTTGTTCCCGACGTTTGCTATGATCAACTTTTTTTGGCATAGAATAATTGTATCAGATAAAAAGAGAAAAACAAAATTTTTTCGCTCAATTGAGTTATTAAAATTGCGCGTTCGTTTGTAGCTATGATAAAATCTTTTTAGCTCAATTGAACTAAAAAAGTTTGCTTAGCTAAATACTCAAGTCAAACGATGGAATGAATTTTAGAACAACCAAAAAAGCTTTAGACAGCGAAGGGGCAGATGGGATGAAGGGGCAGGAAAATCGAATAAGATTATTAGATGTGTTAAGAGGCTTTGCGATTATCGGCACGTTAGGAACGAATATCTGGTTGTTTGCTCAGCCGGGGAATATTATGACTGTTTTTTCAAATGCAAATTGGTGGGAAAGCTTAGAGTCTTTTCTGCAAGCTTTCCTATCTGTATTTGTTAATGGTAAATTTTTAAGCTTATTGACTATTATGTTCGGAATTGGTTTGGAGTTGAAATATCGTAAAGCTGCAAGAGAAGGTCTTCCGTGGATTCGCCTGTATTTATGGACGATGTTTCTGCTGTTTTTAGATGGTTTATTACATTTTATTTTTGTGTTTGAATACGACATTCTAATGAGTTATGCAATTACAGGAATGATCGTTGCCTTCATTATTCGTTATCGTGAAGAAATGATGAAGAAAACGATGATAGTATCAGCAATTATTCATCTCACGGGCGTAATGCTGCTGTCGATAGCATGGTTCTTCTTAATAAAAGAAGCGTCATTTCTAAATGAAATGGCGAGAATGTCTCAAGAAACAAGTAATTTATACTCCAATCAGAGTTATTGGCAACAAGTACAATTTAGAATCCGAGACTTTTGGGGGTTAAGGGTAGAGGCTATTCTAATAATCTTTATGAATATCACCTTGTATATTTTAGGGATTCGGTTATTTCGTGCAGGTGCATTTTCAAATAACGAAAATGGGCAGCGTCTCCGAAAAAAATTAATGATATATGGTCTCGGTATTGGAATACCATTAAATTTACTTACGTTAGTACCGGGCGGATATTTTGATATTGCCTCCCGGTATGTATTTGCTCCGATTTTGGCATTAGGCTATATTGGCTTATTCGCTTGGGTACTGAAAATAAAAATAGCTCCATGGCTGATTAATCGATTTGAATCTATAGGAAAAACTGCATTAAGCTGTTATATATTACAAAATATAGTGGCATCAATTATCTTTTATGGCTGGGGGGCAGGGGTGGCTCCGGTGTCTTCCGCTTATACTGTAATTGTTTATTGGATTCTTATTACAATAGTGATGATGATAACTGCTGAACTTTTTATGAAGTATTTAGGTACAGGTCCGTTGGAATACTTGTGGAGAAAATTATCATATTCTCCATTTAAAAAATAAAGTGATCCATTATACAATCAAATTTCAAAACATAACTAAAAGTTTACATGAGGCAATGGGTTGACTCTTTAAACGCAGGGGCGCTAACTCCCTGAATTACTTAGGATAACGCAGGGGAAAAACATATAAATTCTAACTCTAAAATAAGAGGTTATTTACTAATAACAGCTTTTATATGTACTAAAGAGAAAGAAACTGCTGCACAATCATGTAATCGATTGTGCAGCAGTTTCTTTTCTAATGTTTCTTATAACAAGCTTCTATTTATGCCGTTGTATACATTTCATTCACTTGCTTTTGCAGCTTTTTATCCTGTACATATTCATCATAAGCCATTTCTTTATCCACGATGCCATTCGGAGTAATCTCCATAATACGATTTGCGATACTGTTGATAAATTCATGGTCATGTGATGTAAAGACAAGAGATCCTTTGAATTTAACAAGCCCATTATTTAATGCTTGAATGGATTCAAGGTCAAGGTGGTTTGTCGGCTCATCCAAAATAAGCACATTCGCTTCGGAAAGCATCATTTTAGAAAGCATACAGCGGACCTTTTCGCCTCCGGACAGTACATTTGCTTTTTTCTTCGCTTCTTCTCCGGAAAATAACATTCTACCTAAGAAACCGCGCAGAAATGTTTCTGTTTCGTCCTCCGGAGAGTATTGACGCAGCCAATCCACTAACGATAAGTTTACACCGTCAAAGAACTCGGAATTATCTTTCGGGAAATAGGACTGGGAAGTCGTGATTCCCCATTTGTAAGAACCTTCGTCCGGCTCTAATTCTCCGGCAATAATCTGCAATAGCGTGGTATTGGCAATATCATCCTTGCCAACAAGCGCTACTTTATCATTCGGATTTAGTGTGAAGTTAATCTTATCCAGTACTTTCACACCATTAATCGTTTTAGATAAATCTTTTACTTGTAATAAATCATTTCCAATTTCACGCTCTGGGGTAAAGGCGATATATGGATATTTTCTAGATGACGGCTTAATATCGTCCAGCGTAATATTATCAAGCATTTTCTTACGTGACGTTGCCTGCTTCGACTTCGAAGCGTTCGCACTAAAACGGGCGATAAATTCTTTTAACTCTTTAATTTTCTCTTCTTTTTTCTTATTAGATTCTTGAGCCATACGGGATGCAAGCTGGCTGGACTCGTACCAGAAATCATAGTTTCCAACGTAAAGTTGAATTTTCCCATAATCGACATCTGCAATTTGCGTACATACTTTATTTAAAAAGTGACGGTCGTGGGATACAACGATAACCGTATTTTCAAATTGAATCAAAAATTCTTCCAGCCATTGAATTGCCTGAATGTCTAATCCGTTTGTCGGCTCATCCAGAAGAAGAATATCCGGATTGCCGAATAAGGCTTGCGCAAGTAATACTTTTACCTTTTGTTCTTCAGGAATCTCAGCCATTTTTAAATCATGAACAGATTCTTCTACACCAAGTCCTTTCAGAAGCACGGCAGCATCGGACTCTGCTTCCCATCCGTTCATTTCTGCAAATTCACCTTCCAGCTCAGCAGCACGAATGCCATCTTCTTCGCTGAAGTCTGCTTTCATATAAATTGCATCTTTCTCCTGCTTTACATTATATAAACGCTCATGGCCCATCAAGACAGTCTCTAAAACAGGGTGCTCTTCGTAAGCATAGTGATCCTGTTTTAAAACTGTCAGACGCTGTCCGGGTGTCAGTGATACATTACCGGATTGCGGCTCGATTTCACCTGAGAGAATTTTCAGGAAAGTAGATTTCCCTGCACCATTTGCTCCAATCACACCATAGCAATTTCCAGGGGTGAATTTTAAATTAACATCTTCAAAAAGCTTCTTATCACCATATCGTAAACTAACATTAGTTACTGTTAACATATTTTATATTGCCTCCAAAAAATCGTTATCAGAATAAGCTTACGTTATTTGAGATAACAATGCAAGATAAGACGGTTAAATAATTGATGTCGTATCCTATAATTTAAGATGAGCAGAGAAATAGACCGGAAGGCTTAGTCAAAAATATGACGCTGGGTTATTACAGGAAGGTAAAATAACAGGTATCATCAAAGTAAGTTAAGGAAATATGTTATTCATTATCCTCTAAAACCGGGTTGGGAAGCAAAGAGGTGTGAATGCCAGCAAAAAATGGTACACAAGCGGGATGCCAATTCAGATTATTTTCATATACTAGGAAATAAGAACATGCTGAAGAAATATCGATAGATGAAAGCAAGCGACCGAAAGGAATCTGATGCTGCGATGAAAAAGTACAAGGCGTATCGAAAGCATATTAAGAAAAAATCATGCCGATTTAGAACAGCCAATGAAACTTTTTTTAAATGTAATACGTAAATAAATGGTAGAAGAACAATTTATATAGAAGAGAAAAAAATGAACACGACATTTCCTCATTAATGAAGGATGCAGTGATTTGAAAAAAGCAATTTTGCTGAAAAACGTTAGGTTTACTAGTTTACCTAATTTTTTGTATCAGCTGTTGTATATTAAAAAGCTTTTGTATATATTAATAAAAAGGGGTATGTCCAAAGAGGGGGAACACGTAGATGAAAAGCAAGTCGGTTTATTTGCTGTTTACCGATACAGGAAGCTATCTGTCACGATTAATTCATCTGTATACCCATGAGCCTTTAAACCATGTTTCTATAGCTTTAGATAGAGAATTAACAGAAGTTTATAGCTTTGGGAGAAAACAGCCTAATAACCCATTTATCGGCGGCTTTGTGAAGGAGGATATTTTCTCGCCGTACTTAAATCAGTCCAGGTGTGAAATTTACGAGCTTAAAGTCACTGAAAAAGAATATGAATATATTAAAACCTTTATTCAGCATATAGAGATTGATAAAGAGAAATACCGTTATAATTTTATCGGTCTGTTCGGGGTTATGATGAAAATAAAAATTACACGGCAGACAGCCTTTTTTTGCTCACAGTTTGTGGCAACCATTTTACAAAATGTAACGAGCCTTCCGCTGACAAAAGATCCTTATTTTACAACACCAGAGGATATTCGGAGTGCTCCTAATTTAAAGCTTATCTATGAAGGAGTATTATTACATTATAAAGACATAGATTCGTTATCACTGACAGAACAGCCATCATTATCTTATATTTCTAATTTATAAATGTCTCATGATAAGGCATCTAAAAAGCACAGCGTCTCACTGGAGGCGCTGTGCTTTTTTGGGTTTCATTCAAACAAGTCCTGCATCGCGTCCATGCTGACATCTTGAATGCCAAGAGTTTCATAAGGGACGACAAGTTTCATGGTAATATTATTTGCTTCTAAGTCCATATGGTGTACAGCAACATCGAAATTCCCCTGTAATTCCATATCAGTAACAGCTACATAAATTTCCTGGCTGTCTGGATCAATAGTTACCCATTCAGGCATTGGCAAAAAGCGATCCATATATTCCATGATTTTTTTGTTCGGCAGCTCTAACAGTCCAACGGATATCGACTTTTGCTGTAGGATAAGATCCCCATTTGCCTGTTCAATCGGTTCAAAACGGACGGATAAAGGCACCGTAGAGGAGAAAACAGGCAGTTCTCCCATCAGATGCACATCATCTTCAAGCAAAATACGGTAATGATGCTCTGTTCCCTCCAGTAATTTTTCAATATAAGCATTGACTAGATTATTTAAGTTTTGCTTGGTTGTCTGAATATAAAACTCAGAGCTTTCCTGCTCGTCTATCATGGTATTTGGAGGGAATGCATTATTGGAAACCGGCCAAAAAATAAGTACCAGCAGAACCAGCAGGATAAGGCCGTTAAAGATGAGGAGACCGAAAAACCCGGCCCTCCATTTATTATTGATTTTTATTTGTCTGTTCTTTATTCTCATTATGTTTTCATCCCAACTTAATTAAAATATTCCAGAATACGTTCAGCCATTAAATAATATCCGTCATAATTAGGGTGGAAATTATCTTCTGCAAATAAGTCTGCAGCATCGTCATCAAATAAATCATCAATTGGAACAAAAGTGCTGTTTTCATTTTCGCTGACAATTTCTCTTCCGATATCATTCCAATTCAGAACGATTTGATCCAATTCCGGGATATCCTCAAAATAATTTTTAAAAGGATTAAATATACCTAATAGATAAATAGAAGCATCCTCATTAAGGGAACGGATCGTATCAAATATCTCATGTAATCGTTCTTCATAGGATGTTTGTTCTTCATTGAAATAGCTGATCTCTAAATCCATGATATTTTCCTTCAGTACTTGCATAATATCATTCGCACCGATGGTTATGATAATCATATCTGCTTCTTCTAAAGCCTCAGCTAATGCAGGTTCTTCCTCCAGACGGTGAAGCAGCTGGTCCGTTCGGTTTCCGCGCTTTCCGAAATTTTGAAAATGAACGTTGGTATCAAGAACCTGGAGTGTTCTGTCTAATATCCCGACATACCCTCCCTGATCTGTATCGTCCCCTACCCCTTGCGTCAGGGAGTCTCCGAGTGCCACAATATCTACATCTTCCTCCGAAGCAAATTCAAATGTATTTTCTAAATCTTCGTCGACAGCGATTGGAGTATTTTCCTGCTCTTCAACGTCCCCCATAACCTCTTCGCTCTCTTCGGGTGTTTCTTCCTCATTTTCTGTTTCTTCAGGCGTAATTTGTTCTCTTAATGCTTCTTCTTTTTCCCGTTGTTCCGAGTTTAATTGAAAATAGGGCAGCTGTAAAATTGCAAAAACAGCAATAGCGGTAATCAGAGTGGAGCTAATGAGAATAAACCATTTCTTTTTCGTCATTTTCATCATCACACCTACGTGTTCTTTTCTTCTAGTTTATGTTGGAACAAATAAAATTACCTAAGAATACGAAAAGGAAATTAAATTTGTTATATGTGTATTTGCAAAATGGATTGGTAAAGTTTCATAGAATATATGCGTCTTCTTATAGTCTTATTTTAATCAAGGATAATCAATACTAAACAGATTAAATGAAAAACGCCTTCTAATTTTTAAGCTAGAAGACGTAACCACATTATAGTATAACATAAAACGAAACATCAATCAGTGGGAGTGTTGTTTTTCTCCATGATAAAATTACCCGCCTTTCTTAACAATAAAACATGGAAATGTTCTATAAAAGAAAGGCGGGGAAGGATGTTATTTTTGTATTTAACGTCCGGAGCTGCGTAATTCAAGAGCAAATTGCGCCGGCTGAACGGTCGAAAGAATAAACACTTCAGATGATACTTCAGGAGCAGAAGCTGTGAATAAAATCGTGCCCTGATAAGCTGCGTTTTCTTCTGGTGTCTGTTTACCTTCCTGCAGCCATATTGCATCAGCTCCTGTTAATATATCTGTTGTCACTTCATCGATATCTGCCGCAGGAATTACCTCATAGCCTAATTTATAGAGAGGAACAATTTCTTCGTCCGCGATGCCGACAGTAATAATCCGCTTTTTGCGGACACCTTCGCTGCGGTCAAATGGGGATTGAAGTAAATTTTGCACTGCTATTTCCTCGGCTGATTTTTGATTGCCCTGTGATTTTCCTGTTGCTTTATCAATGGCCTGATCCAAGTCAGCTACAATATCGTCAAATGACTCTAAACCAATGGATAAACGGACCAATTCTTCCGTTGTACCGCTTTTTGCCAAGTCCTCATCTGTCAATTGCTGATGGGTTGTAGAAGCAGGGTGGATAATAAGCGATTTGGCATCCCCCACATTGGCGACATGAGACCAGAGCTGCACATTATCGATTAGAGTACGGCCTGCTTCTCGTCCGCCTTCAATACCAAATGTAATAACTGACCCAAAACCGCCCTTTAAGTATTTTTTAGCAAGCTGATGGGAGGGATGTGATTCCAGCCCCGGGTAGTTGATCCATTCTACAGCAGGGTGATTTTCCAGGTAAGCTGCTATTTTTTCTGCATTTTCGCTATGCTTCCTGATGCGTAAGTGTAAAGTTTCCAGGCCTTGCAGTAATAAAAAGGCATTTTGCGGACTAAGCGCAGGTCCGATGTCACGTAATAATTGGACGCGCAGCTTGGTAATGAATGCAGCAGGACCTAAATCCGCATATTTTAAGCCATTATAGCTCTCATCCGGCTCGATAAAATCAGGGAATTTATCATTATTCCAATCAAATCTGCCGCTGTCGACAACGACACCGCCGATGGTTGTGCCATGTCCGCCAATCCATTTCGTGGCGGAGTGAACCACAATATCCGCACCCCAGGTTAACGGCTTGGCAAAATAAGGGGCAAATGTATTATCAATAATTAAAGGAATGCGATGATTATGAGCAATATCAGCCACCGTTTCGACATCAAAAACATATAAACTTGGATTAGTGATGATTTCTCCAAAAATTGCTTTTGTTTTATCTGTAATTGCAGCCTCAATAGCATCCGGGTCAGTTCCATCTACAAATTTTACATTGATTCCATAACGGGGGAGCGTGTTGGCAAATAAGTTATACGTCCCGCCATATAGATTGCTGTCCGCGATAATCTCATCACCGGCACGGGTGATATTTAAAATCGCCATCGTAATAGCTGCCATCCCGGAAGCTAGACCTAAAGCACCGACTCCGTCTTCTAATTGTGCAATCCGCTGCTCAAATGTATCTACCGTCGGATTCATAATTCGAGTATAGATATTACCTGGCTCTGCTAATCCAAATAAGTTTTGTGCATGCTCTGTATCACGAAAAACATAAGAGGTTGTTTGATAGATTGGAACAGCACGTGCTCCGGTTGTCGGGTCTGGAACCTGCCCCCCGTGTAACAAAATCGTTTCGTCTTGCTGTACTGGATAGTTTGACATTGTATTTCCTCCCTTTTTATTGAAAACACTCTTTTACCTGAAAAAAGCTCTCTTCTATAATGAAGAGAGCTCTGATAACTGACTTAGAACCCTCTCTTATCTTTCAGATGATATATCTGTAGGATGGAGCACCTGAATGTTCAAGTTGCCGGGCTTCACAGGGCCTATTCCCTCCGCCGCTCTTCATAAGAGATTCTGCTAAATATTTTGAAATTACTTGCGAGTATATAGTTTTACAGGTTAAAAGTCAAGTGTTTTACTAGGGATTAATAGATGAAATAAAGTGAATCTTCCTTCAGCGGGGATTTCTTTCATCCTTACTGAAGGAATTATCACAAAAGTATGACCTAAAGGCCTTTGGACGAATCGGGCCGTTACTGGCTGAAAACTATGCCTTTCTTCTTTTTCTCCGCGGTGCATCCCGGTAAATACTGGCCATATAGATAATAAGTGCAGCCCAAATCAAAGCAAAGGTAATCATATGATGTACCGTAAAGGTTTCATTATATAGAAATACCCCCAGAAAGAACATAATTGTCGGTGCCACATATTGTAAAAAGCCAACCATTGCCAATGGAATCCGTTTGGCCCCTGCAGCAAACAGCAGTAAAGGTATTGCTGTAACACCCCCCGTGCCTATAAGTAAAAGATTGTCCGATGTAAACAAAGGAGAAAAAGTAAAAGATCCTTCTGACGGAACAAATAGTAAATACAATAGAGCAATCGGAGCCACTACAAGTGTTTCAATAGTAAGTCCATACATTGCATGCAGATGGAGTGTTTTTTTAATCAATCCATAAAAGCCAAAGGTGATGGCCAATAACAGCGAAATCCAAGGGAACACACCATAGCTCAGTGTTAAATAAAGTACGCCGATACCGGCAAGGATGAACGATAAGACCTGTCCTTTCGTTGTCTTTTCTTTCAATACAAATACCGCTAATAAAATGCTGATCAAAGGATTGATATAGTACCCTAAGCTGGCCTGCAGCACATGTCCATGCTGAACCGAAAAAATAAATAGAAACCAGTTAATAGATATAACGATGGAAGCTGTAATGATAGCGATGGTTTTCTTTTTATCTTTTTTCAGCTCGTGGACCGTTTCAATCAGTTCACGCCAATTACCTGTCACCAGTACTAAAAAAATCATGAAAATTAAGCTCCAGACAATCCGGTGGGCTAGTACTTCGCCAGCTGGAACATGTTCAAGAAACTTCCAATAGATTGGAAAGATTCCCCATAATAAATAAGCAGCAAAGGTAATAACCGCTCCCTGTTGTAAAGATTTATCCTCCATTATCCATTCCTGCCTTCTGAAAAAATTAAACTAAAACCAATATTAAAACTTTATGAGGCAGGAAGCAATAACTTTTAAATAATGTATTCCGTAAAACGAAGCTTCATGGAGCGGGAGCTTTGTTTTCTTTGTACGAAATATTAGATATTTTTTTGAGCCGGAAACATTTCCAACAGCACAGGAATACTTTATCATAAAGAGAGAGACTTATCTGAATTATTACCTTTATCAGGATCGGGGAGAATATAAATGAGCAAAAAGTTTAAACATATGGAAACAGCAATGATTCACGAAGGGTACGATTCCAAAGAGCTGCTTGGCAGTTTAACACCGCCCATTTTTCAAACATCTACATTTACCTTTGACACAGCGGAGCAGGGGGAGGCACGTTTTGCCGGAGAGGAAGAAGGACATGTCTATACGCGTGTCAGTAATCCGACCGTGCAAATACTGGAACAAAAGCTGGCCGCATTGGAAAAGGCTGAAAAAGGACTGGCATTTGCCTCGGGGATGGCTGCCATATCTGCCGTTTTGATTGCACTCACCAAAGCAAATGACCATATTATTTGCTCGTCCGGACTATACGGCTGTACCTTTGGACTGTTGTCGATGATGGATAAAAAATATAATATCCAGACAGATTATATAGCTATGACAGATGCGGAAAGTATAGAGGGAAAAATCAGGCCAGAAACAAAGGTATTTTATATTGAGACGCCGATTAACCCGACAATGGAAGTAATTGATTTGAAATTAGTGATTGATATTGCTAAGCGGCATAATATTTTAGTTGTGGTGGATAATACATTTTCTACACCGTACCTGCAGCGTCCGTTGGAATTGGGGGCAGATGTGGTAGTGCATAGCGCGACAAAATATTTAAGCGGTCATGGTGATGTGATTGCGGGCATCGCCGCAGGAAATAACGAATTAATGGAGCAAATCGCAGCAACGACGCAAAAGGATATTGGCGGTGTGCTTTCGCCGTTTGATGCCTGGCTGGTTGTTCGCGGAATGAAGACATTGCCGCTCCGAATGGATAAACATTCGGATAATGCCCTGCAAATTACAGAAAAACTAAAGCAGCATCCAAAGATTAAGCATGTATTTTATCCGGGTGATCCGGATGCGGAAGGCTATTCAATTATGAAAAAACAAATGAAATCTGGCGGAGGCACCTTATCTTTTGAGATAGACGGCGGAAAGAAAGAAGCGCAGACTTTTCTGAATAAACTTCAATTTATAAACATCGCTGTCAGTCTTGGAGATACAGAAACATTGATTCAGCATCCGGCAACCATGACACATGCTGTGATTCCTGATGAACAACGCCGGAAAATGGGAATAACAGACGCTCTGATTCGGTTATCTGTCGGAATAGAGGCATGGCAGGATATTTGGGAGGACTTGGAGCAGGCGCTGACATAATTAAAATAGGGGATTCAGTTATTTGCCGGAAAAAGAACGTTTTATATAGAAGAAATAGCAGATACGCAAGCTATGGGTAAAACGAAACTTCATTAACCCTTTCACGCTGAATGAAGTTTCGTTTTGTGCTATGATAAGAGCAGAATTCCCTTTTTTATTGGAAAAGAAGTGATGGGAGCAGGATATATGGGCGTTTACTCAATCATAATTGGATTAATTTTTGTTATAAATATTGCTTTAGCTATATCCATTATTTTTCTGGAAAGGAAGGATCCGACCTCTTCCTGGGCATGGGTAATGGTATTGCTGTTCATCCCTATTTTAGGATTTATTCTTTATTTAATTTTTGGACGGCCCATCAGTAATCGCCGGATATTCAAATGGGATCAGCGGAGCCGGATGGATGTGAAGAAGGCTGTACAAAAACAAATCAATGCCATTGAGGATGACGCTTTCCTGTTAAATCATGACGATTTAAAAAAACATCAGGATTTAGTCTATCTTCATCTCCGTAATGACAATGCTGTTTATACAGATAATAATGGCGTAGATATTTTTACAGATGGACATGAAAAATTTGAGGCTCTTTTAGAAGATATCAATCGGGCAAAGCATCATATTCATGTACAATATTATATTATGCGGAGTGACGGGCTAGGGAGCAGGCTTGCGAATGCATTAATAAGAAAAGCAAAAGAGGGGGTATGCGTCCGGCTTTTGTATGATGATATGGGCTCCAGGTCACTTAAGAAAAGCTACATAAAAAAATTAAAAGAAGCGGGCGTTCTGGTAGAAGCATTTTTCCCATCGAAATTTATTATTAATTTTAAAATCAATTACCGGAATCATCGCAAGCTCACGATTATTGATGGAGAAATCGGATACATTGGCGGTTTTAATGTTGGAGATGAATACCTGGGAATGAAAAGCAAATTTGGTTATTGGCGTGATACTCATTTGCGGGTGATAGGTGATGCAGTGCAAAGTATGCAGACACGCTTTGTATTGGATTGGAATCAGGCCTCGAAGCAGAAAATTCCTTACGAAGAAGAGCATTTTCAAACCATCTCTGGAGGGAATATAGGGATGCAGATTGTCTCCAGCGGACCCGATTCGGAGTATGAGCAAATCAAAAACGGATATATTAAGATGATTATGGAAGCAGAAGAGTATATCTATATTCAGACACCTTATTTTATACCAGATGAAAGCTTGCGTGATGCACTGCGTATTGCCGTGCTATCCGGAGTAGATGTCAAAATTATGATTCCCAATAAACCGGACCATCCCTTTGTTTACTGGGCAACCATGTATTATTGCGGGGATCTGCTTGGCGCCGGTGCAGAGATTTTTATTTACCAGAATGGATTTCTGCATGCTAAAACCATTATTGTCGATGGAAGAATAGCTTCTGTCGGTACGGCAAATATTGATGTAAGAAGCTTTCGGCTCAATTTTGAAGTCAATGCATTTTTATATGATATTGAAGTTGTGCGTCGGCTGATGGTCGATTTCGACAAAGATTTGGCGCATTCTACACAAATGACGAAAAAGTTATATGACAAACGTTCTATCGGAATTCGTTTTAAGGAATCCGTCTCGCGTTTAATATCACCAGTTTTATAAGACAAACTAGACAGCAGGAGGCAATATAAATGAAAGCAAAACCTTGTTCCGCATCATTAGCTTTAAAAACAACACATATCCTTCCGCCGGATACGAATCAATATGATACGTTATTTGGCGGAAAATTAATGGCGCATCTTGATGATATCGGTGCGATTGCAGCAGTAAAGCATGCAAATAGCCCGGTGGTAACAGCTTCTACGGATTCTGTAGATTTCTTAGCGCCTGTAAAAGTTGGCCAATATATTTCGATTGAAGCATTTGTGACCTGGACACATCACACCTCCATGGAGGTATTTATCCGGGCAATCACCGAAGATATCCGGACCGGGGAAAGAACAGCATGTACAACAGCGTTTATGACGTTTGTAGCGATTGATGAAGCGGGCAAACCGATTAAAGTGCCATCCGTTTATCCGGAAACCGACGATGAAAAGATGCTTCATGAAAGTGCACCGCTGCGTGCCAACCGCCGTGCGGAGCGGAGAAAGCAATCTAAGCAGCTTGCAGAAACCTTTGGAACCGTCTATGGAACAGAAAAATAAGATAGATCGTAAAAAGCCGGTTAAAATCACAACATATGATTTTAACCGGCTTTTTATATATTGTATTACACTTTTTCCCGATAAGAATACCAGTCAGCAATTGAATAACTATCCGCTGTTCGCAGCTCTTTAATGACAAAATGGCGTCCTGCGCCTTTATTTAAAATAGCCATGTCCAGCGTTGCAAGGGACTGCTTTCGGTGAAGCAGATGCTGTTTCTGCTGCAAGGCCTGGATCCTTCGATGCGGAATAATCGCAGTATCCTTGCTGATTGTTCGTGTCTGAATCGTTATCTGCTGTTCATCAATCGCATAGCCGATGGATTTGAATACAGCAAACCCCATTATCCCGAGGACCAGCATAATAATTGCAGGTATCCAGATATAGGATACGAAGAAAATACCTGTAATGATAACAGCTAATAACGGAAGATTGATGGACCGCCATAGATAATAAGGTAAGGCTTTTTTCGGCGGATGAATCAGATTCTCCGTACGATAGCTATACTCCGGTAAAAATTCACTTAGAAAAGCTACAAATTCTTTCTTGCGGAGCAGCGGGAAAATAATCGTATTTACTTCCTGACTGCTATTTATCTCTCCGCTTGCAATTTCAACATAAGGTCTGGCAAAGCCAAATAGTTGATGAATAGGGGATTCCTTCATCCCCACTGCCTGTATTCTTTTTAATGGAATGGTTGTTTGTTTTTTCTCTAATAACCCTCTGGTAATAAATAGTTCTTTTTCATAACGGGTAATGGTAAAATTCCAATCTTTAATCACCGTATATAGAATACTTAATAACCATAGAAAGATGAGAACGATAATCGCTAAAATAATGATAATTTGCATGCCGAGAGACAGAAGCCAGCGTGTCGCATCATCGTAAAATTGGTCTGGAATCAAAGTTTCAACCTGAGAAAAGGCAACCCCGAAGAGCCCGATTAAAATTCCGAAGCTTGCTGAGGTGGAGCCGGTAATCAACAGGGCTTGAATTGTTATTGTCCGTTTAGGGAGGTGAGCTTCATCCTGCTCCTGCTGTTCGTTATCTGATACCTCGGTTTCCAGCTCCCCGGTTTCCGGTACGTGTTTCTTGTATTTTAATTCATCATGCAGCATGCGCCCGTCCTCCATACGGACCGCAGACAGCGCGGCATCTGTAGAGGAGTCATTCCCTGCAGTTTCAATGGCTACTTTGGTTAACCCGAAGATGCGGTGAATAACATTCTGTGATAAATCAATAGACTGAATCCGATGCTTGGAAATCGTGCGTTTTTTACGAATGAGAATTCCGCGTTCGATACGTAACTGGTCTTCCTCTAATTGATAGGTGAAACGAAGCCATGATAAAAAGCTGAATAAAATAATTAATCCGATGATTACAAGCAAACCGATTATCAGATAAAAGGTATTACTGTTTCTGATAATGACAATAGCAATAGGTAAAAGCCCAATGATAGATTGTTTCAATGATTGAATAATATTAAATATTACTGCAGCGGGGTGCAGTCGTTTCGGATTAGACATCATCTTGCTCCACCCTTGCTAATTCAGAAATTTGATCGCGTAAATCATATGCTTCCTCTTCTAATAAAGCAGGTATTTGATGTGTTGTCGCTGCCGTTGATATTTCCAGGGTGGCCAGCTTATATTTTTTCAAGACGGGCCCTTGCTGTGTATCGACATGCTGGACACGAATCATTGGTACAATTGTCCGCGTTACTATAAGAATCCCATGTTGTATGTAAATCTCCTGATCGTAGACCTGATAACGCCATCTGCGCCATCTTAATTTTGGAATAATCAAAGCAGTGATGATCCATTCCGCCACGGTAACACCGGCGATGATGAAAACAATCCAGAGCGGCAGAAAATCGAAAATAATATACACAACAATTGCTCCAATGGTTATCAATAAAAAGATGAGTGCATATATATGTGCTGTAAGCTGCCATGCTTTGATAGCATCTGTAGCAATTTTTACATTAGGCTGTTCCCGCATGCATTTCCACTCCTTGTTTTTTGACTGCTTCTATCATACAACAGATGGGGAGGTTTAGAAAAAAATTTAAGAATAGCTTAAGAAAATCCAAATATATCAGTGAACCGCCGTCTATCCATAGAGATTACTTTAGGAAGTATAGGACAGAGATTCATCATACATTTGGATTTTTTAAAAGAAAAAGAATGTTTATATAAATAGCCGCTCCAACGGGTTTCATGGAGGGAGTAATCTTCAATGTTGTCAGGTTAATGCGACCGCTGCGGAAAAACACTACGCTTTCCATGGGCTTGCGCTCAGCCTCCTCGAAAAAAAGAAGTACGCTTTTTTCTGCGGGGTCTTCACCCTGCGCTTTCCCATAGGAGTCTACGTGTTTTTCCTCCGCTAGATAGGTTTTATTACTATCTGTATAAAATTCATTAACCTGTTAACATTGAGACCTGCGATTACTCGCCCCATCAAACCCGTCGCTAGAATTTGCGTTATTTCTTTGAAAGAAAGCAAATGAAGCATATTTCTTCAAAGATGGGAGCGGAGGGAAGTCGACTCCTGCGGGAAAAGCAACAGGTGAAGACCCCGCAGGAAGTGGTTTTCTTCCGAGGAGGCTGATCCGTTGCCCGCGGAAAGCGACTTTCCGGAGCGGACATCTCTTTGGCAAGAACACTAGTGATTTAAAGACAAAGCGGTGTTCTTGTATTTCTTATAAAATAAAAGATTTCTAGATATAAGAGAAAGGTTTACTTCACTTCGTTATCTGCTGCATCATCTGCTGAGACATATTCTTCCGCCCAGCGCTGAATATCTTTAATAACAGGCTCCAGTGCTTTTCCTTTCTCTGATAAGGTGTATTCAATACGAACTGGAAATTCCGAATAGATATTCCGCTCGACAATCCCTTCTTTTTCCAGTAATTTCAAACGATCCGATAGTAAACGCCCGCTGATTGGGAGATCTGCTTCCATCTCTGAAAAACGTTTTGCCCCTTTTAATAGTTCAAATAAAATAAGACCGACCCAGCGTGTACTTAATAAGACCATTGCTTTTTCAAAACGTGGACATAATTGATTCATTTTTCCACCCCCATAAAACAATCTTGTATCTAAAATGCGTGATATATACATTAGTTACGAAAAGTAATCTAATGATAGGGTATCATAAATAGGAGAGGTAGTAAATGAAAGCCGGAATGGGGGATAACGAATTCCATGTTTTCTTTAGAAATATTCAAAGGGATATGAAATAATAGGGTATGATAAGAAAGAAAAATAAATTTGTAAATATGGAGGGACGCATAAATGGTTCAGGCACAGGTACAAGAAAAATATGCAGAATTAACATTGAAAAAAGGGGTTAATTTACAAAAAGGACAAGCTGTCATGATCAATGCCCCGATTGAAGGAGCAGAATTTACACGGATTGTTGCCCGTAAAGCATATGAAATGGGAGCAAAGGATGTCCATATTAACTGGGTGGATGATGAGCTTACCTTGTTAAAATACGAGAATGCCCCGGATGAAGTAATTACGAATTATCCGGAATGGAAAGTGAAATTGCATGATACATTTGCAGAAGACGGCGCTGCCGTTGTAAATATTCGCTCCACCAATCCGGATTTATTAAAGGATATTGATCCATCCCGTGTTGCCAAAGCAACTAAAGCTGCCGCTGAAGCAATGGTGAACTTCCGTAAATATACAATGAATGACCGGATTCCATGGACGATTATTTCTATCCCTTCAAAGGATTGGGCAAAGAAAATCTTCCCTGATAAATCAGCAGAGGATGCGGTTGCCAGCCTTTGGGAGGCTATCTTAAAAATTGTCCGTGTTGACCAGGACGATCCTGTTGCAGCATGGGACAAGCATAATGAAACATTAAGAACCGCCAGAGAAGTGTTAAATAAGAAAAGCTATCAAAAATTAATTTTTCAAGCACCTGGTACAGACCTAGAAATGGAGCTGCCGGAGGGGCATATCTGGAAAGGCGGATCGGCCGTAGCAGAGACGGGAGTCACCTTTAACCCGAATATGCCGACAGAAGAGGTTTTCTCCGTACCGCATAAATATGGGGTTAATGGTACCGTATCCAGCACAAAACCATTAAACTATGGCGGAAGCTTAATTGATAACTTCTCCTTAACCTTTAAGGATGGAAAAGTAGTTGATTTTCAAGCAGAGCAGGGAGAAGAGGTCTTGAAGCATTTACTGGATTCGGATGAAGGAGCCCGCCGTTTGGGGGAAATTGCGCTGGTTCCGGACGAATCTCCAGTATCGCAATCCGGGCTTATTTTCTATAACACGTTATTTGATGAGAATGCATCCTGTCATATTGCGTTAGGGAAAGCTTACCCAACGAATCTCGAAGGCGGAGCTACAATGGACTTAGAGGAGTTAGACAAGCATGGCGTGAACGACAGTCTGGTCCATGTCGATTTTATGATTGGATCAGATAAAATGGACATTGACGGAATTACTGCAGATGGGAAATCAGAGCCGGTTTTCCGTAACGGGACTTGGGCGCTGGATATGAAGTAATTAAACAAAATAGTAATCAAAAAAAGGCAGCAAGATTTTTTAAAATATCTTGCTGCCTTTTTTAATGGCTTAAGAGCTTTTTTCTTTCGCCATAAACTTATCATTCTTTACTAGAACTGCTTTGATTTTGCGATAGGTGTAATCTTCCGGCAGAGCCTCTTTCAGCTCCTTCAATCCAATTGGATCAATTTCTTCGTGCTTGGATAAAATTTTGCCTTCTTCCTCGGTATTAAAGAATAGATTCCAATTCAGCGTATATCCCTTTTGGAAAGCCTGAAAAATATGTGATTCGATGGTCAGCTCTTTTAAATCCCGGATGGAAGCAATTTCTCGAATCGTTTTTCCTTTTTGCAGGAGCTCATATGATATTTGATAGGACGGCCGGTCATCCGCATCCTTTGCTTTCGCAGCCTTTTGATAATGAATGGCAGTAGGGGCTTTGTAATCCGGGTTTTTTTCTTTCCATTCGGCAACAGCTTCCAGGAAGGATTCTCCATAGAGGTCATATTTCTTTTGTCCTACTCCTTTTAACCGTAAGAATTCATCCTTACCTTCTGGAAGATAGCGGGCCATTTCTTTTAATGTCATATCTGAAAACAGCACATAAGGTGGCAAATCCAGCTCCTGAGACATCGATCTTCTTAACTGGCGCAGTGACTCAAAGAGATCATCACTGTAATCTGTTTCACTGACAGCAGGGACATCCTGGATAAACATGGTAACATTCTCTTTTCCGGTCAGGATGTCCATGGACTTCCGGTTTAGTTTTAAAACAGGAAACTGCCCTTCCTCTGCGGATAAGCATTCTTCAGCGATTAAGAAGTGGATTCTTTCTGTAATTTCCTTCTCCGTATATTTGGATAAGATGCCGTAAGTAGATAATTTCGATAAGCCAAACTGAATCAGCTTTTTATCCTTTGAACCTTTTAAAACTTTCGCTGTCATGGAAGCGCCAAAGCGTTCACGCATGCGCTTCACGCAGGATAAAATCATTTGCGCTTCTTCGGTAATATCCTCTAACTCTCCTTGCTTCAGGCAATTGCTGCAGCGTCCGCAAGATACAGAAGATGCGGCCGACCCCATCTCGAAATAGTTTAAAATATAACTGTATAAGCAGTTTTGTGTACGACAGTAGTTCACCATTTTATTCAATTTTTGATATTCCCGCTGTGTTCCTTCTTCATCCAAATCGGATTTCTCAATCAAAAATTTTTGAGTATGGATATCTTGAGGAGAGAAAAGCAGGACACAGTTGCTCGGCTCGCCGTCGCGTCCTGCTCTTCCTGCTTCCTGATAATACGATTCCATATTCATCGGAATGGCATAATGAATAATAAAGCGGACATTTGATTTATCAATCCCCATTCCAAATGCAGTCGTAGCAACCATCAACTCTGTCTGGTCAAAGATAAAGGCCGTTTGCGCAGCCTGCCGTTCCTGCTCGGACAATCCGCCGTGGTACTTGGATACAGCATAACCTTTCCCTTTTAGGACATCATAGACATGTTCGACCTGTTTTCGTGTTGCTGCATAAATAATACCGACTTCTCCCTGATGTTTTTTCAGATAGGAAAGAATATAATCTATTTTATTTACCCCTTTTTCGATAAAGAAGGAAAGATTTTTTCTTTCAAAGCCAGTATGCACTGTATTTGCAGGAGCGATATGTAAAAGAGCCTGTATGTCTTCAATTACTTCAGGGGTCGCTGTCGCGGTAAGCCCCATAACCGTTGGATTGCCGCCAATCTCCTGGAGAATAGGAACGATAGAGCGGTAGCTTGGACGGAAATCATGACCCCACTGGGATATACAGTGCGCCTCATCAAAGGCAATCAGAGATATATTAGTCTGCTGCAAGGCTTGAATAAAAGCCCCTGATTCAAAACGCTCTGGAGCAACATAAACAAATTGATAGCGATTTTGCTGCATCGCCATTAAACGCTGATACTGCTCACCTGCAGAAATGGAGCTGTTAATATAAGTTGCTGCTGCCCCGAGGGCATGCAGTCCGTCAACTTGGTCCTTCATCAGTGAAATAAGCGGTGAAATGATAATTGCTGTTCCGTTCATCGCAAGCCCGGGTACTTGATAACAGAGTGATTTTCCGCCACCGGTCGGCATCACAGCAAGGACATTTTCACCTTGATCAATTGTATCAATAACTTCAGCTTGTCCAGGCCGAAAACTGGAGTAACCAAAGTAATTCTGTAAAATATTTAAATACTTTTCCATAGATAAATCTCCCTTATTGAGGTTGGTTGAGGATGCGAATATTCATCCCATTAAACCGCTGGGGCTGGGATTACCATTGTTGTCAGGTTAATGAATTTTCTTAAATATTATTTAGATAGTAATAAAACCTATCTAGCGTAGTGTTTTTTCCGCAGCGGCCGCATTAACCTGACAACATTGAGACCTGCGATTACTCGGTCTATTAAAACCGTTGCTACGATTACTCGCCCCATTAAAACCGCTGTAGCATGAATTGCTGATATAGGAAAGAATAGCTTGAGTTTATTATTTCGAGTTTGTATATGTTAGATAATTACATCATTATTCTACTTTCTATCCTAGAACGTTTTAGCCCGAAAGTAAAGTAAGGAAAAAGGGCAAATAACAGCTGGAAATGCTGTCAAAAAGCAAATATGACGTAAGGAAATGTTAATTTTTCGATGGACAACTTCATATGAATTTACATTTCCCTGTTTCATCTTTAAAATATGCTATATCTTTTTGAAAAGGAGGAGGATATATGGTACCTTCTTTGCTGTTTGAATTAATGTTGATTGGCTTATTAGGTGTCGCTTCCCAATGGGTCGCATGGCGCTTTCGTATGCCAGCTATCGTTGTGATGGCTGCTACAGGACTAATCATTGGCCCTGTTTTCGGATTAATTAACCCAGAACAGGATTTTGGGGACTTGTACAGTCCGCTTATCTCTGTTGCTGTAGCAATTATATTATTTGAAGGAAGCTTAAATTTAAGCTTTAAAGAATTACGCGGAATTGGAAAACCAATCTTCCGGATATCTACGGTAGGAGCATTTATTGCCTGGATTTTAGGGTCGCTGACCGCTCATTATATTGCCGGATTATCCTGGGCAGTTGCCTTTGTGATTGGCGGTTTGTTTGTTGTGACTGGTCCGACCGTTATTATGCCTCTTTTACGTCAGGCGAAGCTGAAAGCACGTCCGGCGAAGGTTTTAAAGTGGGAAGGGATTATTGTTGATCCAATTGGAGCGTTGCTTGCGGTTTTTGCTTTTGAAATTATTACGTTTATCACCGCATCTAATCCCGAAGCTAGTCAGATTTTATTATTCTTCGCAGGCTCTCTATTTGCCGTTTTCTTAGGCTGGATATTAGGACGCGGACTTGGCTGGATGTTCGAAATGGGGCATGTGCCTGAATTCCTAAAATCTCCGACAGTTGTCGTTGTTGTCTTATTCTGTTTTACCATTGCGGATGTCATTATGCATGAGACGGGACTTTTATCTGTCACTGCGATGGGAATTACCTTGGCAAATATGGGGATTCGCTCTGTATCGGATATGCGCCATTTCAAAGAAAATATTTCGGTACTGCTGATTTCAACCATTTTTATTATGCTGACAGCCTCGCTGGATGTGGCAACGATTATGCAAATTTTTAACCCTCATATTATTGGCTACGTATTATTGATGATGTTTGCTGTCCGTCCCTTATCTATTTTCTTGTCAACTATTGGAACTGGGCTTAGCCTTAATGAAAAAGTGCTGATTGGCTGGATTGCACCGCGGGGAATTGTTGCACTAACGGTTTCTGGTTATTTTGCCGGGGTGTTAACAGAAGCAGGCTATGAGGATGCATCTATTCTGACGGCATTAACCTTTGCGCTGGTTATCTTTACGGTTATTGCGCATGGATTTTCTATCGGCTGGCTTTCTAAAAAGCTGAATCTGTCGAATAAAGGGAATCCGGGAGCGCTTATTGTCGGAAGCAATCCATTTACGATTCAATTGGCTAAATCATTAAAAGAAGCAAATTATCCGTCTATCATTGTAGATTCTTCGTGGGAAAATCTTTCTCTGGCAAGAAAAGAAGGCCTGCAATTTTATCATGGGAGCATGTTGTCCGAGCAGACAGAGCATCATCTCGATACGATTCCATACGAGTATTTATTAACACTGACGCATGATAAATCGTATAACTCGCTCCTCTGTACAACGTTTCTTCCGGAATATGGAAGAACTAATGTGTTTAAAGTGAGTCCGTACACAACATTCAAGGATA
This sequence comes from Oceanobacillus aidingensis, assembly GCF_042654105.1. NCBI lineage: Bacteria > Bacillati > Bacillota > Bacilli > Caryophanales > Bacillaceae > Oceanobacillus > Oceanobacillus aidingensis. The sequence continues at coordinate 193,377 of NZ_JBHSFT010000007.1, forward strand.
ATGGATACTCAACTGGTATGGTTTCACAGGTTGGCGGCCGTATTTTATTTGATAAAAAATTCTCTTTGGAGGATCTAATCGATAAAGCGGAAAATGGGTTTACTGTGCGGCAGACAACACTCACTGATAAATTCACATTTGAACACTACAAACAGGCAAAAGATCCGGAGACGGTATATTTATTCTTAATCAAACCATCCGGACAGCTGAAGTTTTTCTCTGAGGAAATGCGTACTGTACCCGCATCAGGAGATAAGATTGTCAGTTTGACCAAAGGAAAAGTAAAATAAATTTTAAAGAAAACCAAGCTAAAAAAGCGCATGGTCGCCTTGGCAGTTATGCTTATACTTTATTGCTTAAATTTTTATACTCTCGTAAAGTGCAAAAAAGATATAAGATATTATAATTTCTTTATAAGTAAAAAGCTGCCTTTCTGATAGAGCAGTCAGAAAGGCAGCTTTTGCTTAAAATATATTACTTGTTCTCCACGTAAATAACTATAACTAATTAAAACAAAGAAATAATAGTCAAATATTTAAAATGCAGATATTATAAAAAGTAGTTGACCTGTAATTTTAAAAATATTATAATAACAAAATAAGAAAGCGCCTGCATGATATGAGTAACTACGATTACCCTTCGTGGATCCCTTATATTACCTGCATTGTATTAAAGGAGACTTATCTGTTGTATCATTCAAATACAGTCTATATTATCGGCGATGCCAAAGCTTCACAGAATAATCCAATTACAAAAAAGTATAGTCAATTTTTTGTAGCGCTAGTGGTAGACTTTCAAACAGATGAAATTGTGGATTGCGAATGTTCGTCTACCATTCAATTAACGAATCATTTCGTTAAATCTCTGTTTATTGGTGAGGCAATGGGCAACTCTTTAATAGAAGAGTCCATTCGCAAAAGGTATCACGGTTCATCACAAAAAGCCCTGCTCGTAGCCTATCGAGATGCTGAATATAAATATACTCAAGTAAAAGCTGCTTTAACTAAAGAAACCTAGTTGAAATCCAGTCTAACTAAAATTTTATTTTAGTTAGACTGGATTTTTTTTCGCTAAATATGGATGATTCAATAGATTGGTATTTGTGAGGATGGAAATTTTGAAGAAAGGGGCTATATAGAAAACATTAGGGGATTAGAATCATAAAAAAATCTTAAATGAAAGTGAGGAGGAATAATATGATTACGGATGGATTTATTTATATTGCCGTCTTAGTAGCTCTAGCCGCTTTGATGTTAGGGATAGAAAGTAAATTTAGCTCAAATCGATTTTTTAAATTTATACCAGGTATTGTTTTGATTTATATTGGTGCAGCTTTGTTACAGACTATTGGTTTATTTGATAATGAGGCTACAGAATCATCTTATGTAGCAGTGAAAGATGCTTTACTACCCGCTATGTTAATGTTGATGTTATTAAAATGCGATATTCGAAGCATCATTAAATTAGGCCCTCGTATGTTAGGTGGTTATTTTGTTGCAGTAATAAGTATAATTATTGGCTTTACGGTTGTTTATCTTATATTTAATCAATTATATGCTGCCGATACTTGGCGCGCTTTTGGGGCCTTGGCAGGTAGCTGGACTGGCGGCAGTGCAAATATGGTTGCTTTACAAGATATTTTACAAGTTCCGGAAAATATCTTTGGATACATTTTAATGATGGATACAATTAATTATGCTGTTTGGGTGATGTTTATGTTTTGGCTGGTCCCATTTGCTGGTGCATTTAATCGGTGGACCAAAGCAGATATAACGATGATTGACAATGAATATGAAACAAATGAGGCATCATCAGATAATCAGGGGATTGAATTTAAACATATTATTTACTTGCTGGGGATCGGTCTGTTTGTTTCAGCATTAGCAACACTAGCCGGAGATAACTTACCTGAACTCGGCGATGTATTTAGTGCTACAACATGGACTATTTTAATCGCTTCTGTTGTTGGACTGGTACTTGGTCAAACTCGTTTATCTAAAATTCCAGGTGCTTTAGATGTTTCGAATGTCATGCTGTATATCATTATAGCTTTAATTGCTTCCCATTCAGATTTCTCACAAATTGCTCAAGCACCTATTTATATTATTTCTGGTTTCTTAATTATGCTTGTTCATTTAATTATTATGCTCCTGCTAGGTAAATTATTTAAGTTAGATTTGTTTACATTAGGAATAGCTAGTTTAGCTAATATTGGAGGTATGGCGTCGGCACCGATGCTTGCAGCAGCATATAGTAAGACTCTGATTCCTGTGGGGGTCATCATGGCATTGATAGGTTCGTTTTTAGGCACCTATTTTGGAATGCTTGTTGGGAAAATCCTTGAAATGCTTTAAAGAATGATAGGATACGAAATTGACACTAAAAGGAGAATATAAATTGTTTATTGAAGATATAAGAACTTCTCGCAGGAAAATACCGCTGCATACACCATTTAAGACAGCGCTGAGAACTGCAACATATATAGAGAGTATTACTGTGACTATTTATTTAGAAAATGGATTAGCTGGAAGAGGAGAAGCTGCTCCTACGTGGGTAATCACTGGAGATTCATCAGAAAGTATTCAAGCAGCATTAGAAGGACCAATTAAACAGGCGATTCTGCAGCAGGATATACGACATTTTCAATCGTTACTGGTTGCTATTCAAAATAGTTGTATTGGAAATACAAGTGCTAAAGCAGCTGCTGATATTGCTTTACATGATGTATACAGCAGATGGATGGGGGTCCCGCTTTATCAATTATTAGGAGATTATCAATCACTTAAGACATCTATGACAATAGGCGTGGATGACCCAAAAAAAATGGCGAAAGATGCCGACAAGTGGGTGGAAAAAGGCTATACAAGTTTGAAAATTAAAGTTGGTGCAAAACCAGAGCTTGATATGGATAGAATCCTGGCTATTAGAGAAGTCATTCCTTCTGAAATATTGCTTAGATTAGATGCAAATCAAGGATGGACACCTAAACAAGCAGTACAGTTAATTCAAGAAATGGAGCGTATAAATGCTGGAATTGAATTTATCGAGCAGCCTGTAAAAGCAAATGATTTGGAAGGTCTTAAATTTGTTACAGATAATGTGAAAACACCTATAATGGCGGATGAAAGTATATTCTCTCCACAAGATGCTTTTAAGATTATTCAAGGGCATTACGCAGATTTAATTAATATAAAATTAATGAAATCTGGCGGTATCTATAACGCATTAATCATTGCTGATCTTGCAATGGTCAATCAGGTTCCATGTATGATTGGCAGTATGATGGAATCAAGCTATTCTGTCGGAGCAGCAGCTCATTTTGCAGCCGCCCATCCAAATGTTATATATTATGATTTAGATGCTCCATTATGGTTAACAGAAAAGCCTGAGGTGATTGAATATCAGGGAGAGAAGGTTTCCCTATCAACAGGTGAGGGGATTTCTGGTGTAGATAAGTAGAACGAGAAGAGGCGATAAGAAGTCCCGGCTGTCATAAAATTTCATTTTAGGATTTTTTTCTTGAAAGCGTTGTGAATTGTAAAAAGAAATAACAAAAAAGCTAAAAGAAAACTTTTTAGCTTTTTTGTTATTCTATCAGTTATTATACTGTTCCAATTCTTTTCTTACCTCAGCAATCTCTCCTTCTAAACGGACCAGTTGTTCTTCGGCAGAGGAGACACGTCCTTTGACGAACTCTAACTTGTCTAAATCTCCTTGGATACGGATGTAATCAGACTTTAATTCATCGAGCTTTTGTTGCAGTTCTGCTTTTGTTGTCAAGAAAACCCCTCCTAAATCAATGCATCGTCTTTATTTTTTCTGGAGTCCACAAAGGTTTGGTAAAAGTGGATTACAATTGTCCGGATTATTGCATACACAGGGATAGCGAATAAAATTCCTAAAAATCCGGCAATACTTCCTGCCGCGAGGATAACTGTGATAACAGTCAGCGGGTGCAGATTAAGCGCCTGCCCCATCACATTAGGAGAAATAAATACACTTTCCAGCTGCTGTGCAACAAACATAATAATAGCTATCCATATGATATTCATTGGATCCTGGAACCCTGCAACCAGGATAGCTGGAACAACAGCAATATAAGGTCCCAAAAATGGGATGACATTCATCATCATACCGAATAGAGCAAGTACGACGGCATACTCTAAACCGATAATCAAGTAACCTATTAACAAGAGGATACCTACTGCAAAACTTACTAATAACTGTCCTTGGATAAACGAGGACAATACATTATCGATTTTACTTAATAGTCCATGTAAGTTTTCTGCTTTTTTCTTGCTGAAAAATTGCAGAATAAAAGGTACAAGCTTCTCTCCATCCTTCAACATGAAGAAAAGGAAGAATGGAACCAGAATTATGCCGGCAATGATACTTACCAATTGACCAATGAAGCTTCCTAAAAAGCCAAAGACATTATTCAATACACTTTCAATGTGTCCGGGAATATCATTGGCAAAATTATTGATGGCATCGATTACCTGGTCAGGAACTAAAGCAATATTTTCCTGCCAATACCCAATCCAGCTCTCGACCGTACTAACCATTCCAGGAATACTGTCCATTAAATTTTCAAACTGATCACGGGCGATCGGCCAGATAAATACAATGAATAGCGTAACGACCCCGATGATAACCAGGAATACGATAATAATAGATAAAATCCGCGGGACTTTATATCTTACCAGCAGATTCATCAATGGCCGGGTTAAGTAATAAAGAATACCTGCACCGATAATCGGAAGAGCTACAGCACCGACTAATTGCAGAACAGGTGTAAAGATAAAATGCGTTATAGAGATGAGAAAAATTAATGTAAACAAACAAATAAAAAAGATAAAAAATTGAAACCAGCGTTTCTGTGTCATTGAATCACACTACTTTCTTTCCAAGTTATGCTATATATTATTTTACATTAACCGAATTCAGAAAGCTATAAACATCTGCGGTCGATTTAAATATAAAGTTACTGTAAAAGATATTGACAAAGAGCATGAAAAAGGTTTTAATAAAGTATACTTAATAAATGGCTGGCAAAGGACAGGAAGGAAACATTTTTGCTGTCTGGGAACGTCATATTAAAAAAGCTTAGTAAACATTTATTTCCTAAAGGGGAGTAGCTGTACACGTAAAGTCGTCATTACGAGATAACCGTCTCCGGCTTTATGTGGCAACCAGAAAAGTTGTTAGCGAGACCTTTACCGATTGCAGGTAAAGGTCTATTTTTATGGCCTTTTCTGCAAAACACATGTAGAAGAGGAGAATACATCATGGGAACTGAACTATTGCTGGAGTATTTATGGGTCTTGCTTGTATTAGTTGCATTAGAAGGCTTATTAGCTGCTGATAATGCGCTTGTACTGGCCATCATGGTAAGACACCTTCCTGAAAAACAAAGGAAGAGAGCATTATTTTATGGATTAGCCGGGGCATTTGTAATGCGTTTTGCGTCTTTATTTGTTATCTCATTCCTGGTCGATTTCTGGATTGTACAAGCGTTAGGCGCTGCCTATCTTTTATTTATATCAGGAAAGAATTTATATGACAGGTTTAAGAAGAAGGAGCCGGAGACTTCCGATGCATCGGCACAAAATGGTAAAAAGGCTGGTGCGGCAGGAAATCAGGAGCCTGAACAAGCATCTAAAAAAGAATTTTGGATGACTGTGGTGAAGGTGGAGTTTGCAGATTTAGCATTTGCTGTTGATTCCATTTTAGCAGCTGTTGCCTTAGCGGTAGCATTGCCTCCAACAGATTTCGGCCATGTTGGAAGCTTGGATACCGGTCAATTTGCTGTTGTATTTGCCGGCGGTATGATTGGCTTGATTATTATGCGATTCGCTGCCAATATTTTTGTAGGTCTCTTGCATAAACGGCCAACATTGGAAATCGCCGCATTTCTGATTGTGGGCTGGGTAGGAGTGAAACTGGCTGTTATTGTATTAGCCAATCCGGATTTAGCTGTGATTCCAGAGCACTTCCCGCACTCTACATTATGGAAAGCTTCCTTCTATATTATTCTTGTAGGAATTGCGTTAATCGGCTGGTTTGCATCTAGTCCGAAATTAAAAAGAAATAAAGAACAGTCCAGATAAATGAGATAATCCCGTACTATGAGGGAAAGTCGTGCTGCCCTGCAATAGGAACAGCACGACTTTTTTAATCAGCAGATTTTAAAATTCTATTTTTTGTAAAAAATCTTCCCGTGCGTCATAATTGAAAGAAAAGAAAAAAAGGAGTGATCCGGATGACATTGCATCACTTTCATCTAGAAGGGAAATGGCAAGGCGGTCGTAACAGCGAAGGGTATATCAACGCCGGGAATTTACAAACGAAAATCTCCATCCCGCCAGAAATGGATGGGCCCGGTATTGGTACCAATCCAGATGAAATGCTGCTTGGAGCGGCTGCGACATGCTATATTATTTCATTGGCAGCCATGCTGGAACGTGCAGAAGTTCCTGTTAATACCATGAGCATAACCTCTGAGGGGATGGTAGACGTAACAAATGGCATTTTCACTTACGAAAAAATCATCCACCGTCCCCATGTTACCTTAAAAAAAGAGGCGGCAGAGCAGCAGATACGCTTAACTAATAAACTCATTGAAAAAGCAGAAGAATCATGCATGATTTCAAGAGCAATAAAAGGAAACGTTCAATTAGGACTGGAACCAACCGTTCAGATAGAAAAGTAAGAATGTATCAAGGTCATATGAAACAAGGAGAGCTTCAGCTCAAATTGTTATCATATGACTTTTTACTGGGAAATGAAATAAAAGCCCGACTCCGTAAAGTTTTGTTTCATGTTACATTTTTTCGAGACACTAACAAATAGATTACAAAACGATAAAAATTCCCTTTTTGGGGAGATTTTTTAAATAAAAGCGAGTAAAGTAGAATATACAACTTTAAAATGGTGTACGAAATAGAGGGATGGTCTATGGAACGAAATGCATTTTTTGATAATGCGAAAGTGTTTTTGATTTTTCTCGTTGTTTTTGGTCATATGATTCAACCTTTTATCAGCGATTCACAATCGACAGAAGCAATTTATATATGGATATATACCTTCCATATGCCGGCGTTCATTTTATTAGCCGGTTTCTTTGCAAAAGGCTCAGGAAATAAGAAATATATATGGAATTTAACGAAAAAGTTAATTGTTCCATATTTTATCTTTCAAACATTATATACGATTTATTATTTCTTTATAGGAAAAGCAGATTGGCAGACTGGAGTTTTCTATCCGCAATGGTCATTGTGGTTCTTATTCAGCTTATTCAGCTGGCATATTCTGCTTGTGTTATTTAAAAAGATACCTGCTGGGTGGAGTATTACTTTATCCATATTGATAGGTATCGTTGTCGGCTATTTTGGAGAAATTGGGCATTCGTTCAGCTTATCCAGAACATTTGTGTTTTTTCCATTCTTCTTGATTGGTTACTGGTTAACCGTCGATCAAATGATGCTGGTGAAGCATCGCAAAGTGAAGATCGCTTCAATTGCTGTGATGGCAAGTATGTTCGTATTAATTTATGTATTCCCGGTTATCGATACCGGATGGCTGCTTGCTTCAAAATCATACAGTAATTTAGGTGTGGAGAGTTTCGGCGGCTTCGTGCGGTTATTTGTTTATGCCATTGCAGCAGTGATGACAATCAGTATATTAGCCTGGATTCCTAAAAGAAACCTGGGCTGGGTAACAGTCCTTGGAACAAGAACATTATATGTTTACTTATTGCATGGTTTTATCGTTCAGTTCCTGCGAGAATTTGATTTATTATCTGTTCATCATTGGTTTGATGTCGTCGGAATCGCCGGCTTGTCAGCGCTGATTGTCATTTCGCTGTCCAGCAAGCCTATTTTGACCATCTCCCAGCCGCTGATTGAAGGTCGCTTAGCCAAGGTTAAATCATTATTTAACCACCGGCACAAAGGAACATCTTCTTAAAAAAATGTAAAATAAAAAATGCGGAGTTCCCGGAAAGGGCTCCGCATTTTTTATTGATTTTAAAATAACAGATGCGCAATAAGGGTGATAATTGGCAGTGTAATCACGGTACGCATTAAAAAGATAATAGCTAAGTGACGGAAGGATACTGGAATTTTAGTACCTAGAATCAGTCCGCCGACTTCAGACATGAAAATAAGCTGTGTTACAGATAAGGCAGCAATAATAAATCGTGTTATTTCTGCCTCTACGCCAGTAATTAAAATGGCTGGCAGAAACATATCTGCAAAACCGATCAGAATGGTTTCAGATGCTTCCTGGGCAAATGGAATCTGCATCAGTTCTAAAATAGGAACGAATGGCATTCCGAGCCACTGGAATAACGGTGTATATTCTGCAATAATCACTGCCAACGTTCCGAACGCCATCACAACAGGTGTGACAGCAAACCACATATCAAAAATATTTTTTCCGCCGTCTATAAAAAAGGTACGGAAGCTCGTTTCTTTCTCTGCACGTTTGACGGCATTTTTGAATCCGTGAGTAAATACATTATCCGATGCAGGGATTTTTTCATCGTCTGTTCTTTCCTTACCGCTGATATAGGTATTTGGCATTTTAGAGAGCGGCGGAATGCGCGGCATAATGAAAGCTGCAGCTCCTCCTGCAATCAGGATAGTCAGGTAAAAAGGCAAAAACATATGTGCTAAACGAACTTCTTGTAAAATAACTAAAGTGAACGTAATGGATACAACCGAAAACGTTGTACTGATAATAGCTGCTTCCCGCTTTGTATAATAACCTTCCTCATACTGTTTATTTGTCAGCAGTACCCCGATTGTCGCATCTCCGACCCAGGAAGCTAAACTGTCGACAGAAGCTCTGCCCGGGAGACGGAATAAAGGCCGCATGATATTTCTCATGATACCTCCGAAAAACTCCAGCAATCCAAAATTCGTCAGGAAAGGTAAAAAGAGACCGGCGAATAAAAAGGTAACAAACAGGGTGTGCAGCAGGCTGTCCAGCAACATGCCGCCTGTATCTTCGCTGTAAACAAACTCCGGACCAATTTGAAAGTAAACCATAATTGCAAAAACGGCTGCCAACAGACGTGTAATTGTCCAGAACCATGTGGTATAAAATAATTGATGCAGGAAAGGAGATTTGCTGAAAGTTGATTCACCGGCTAGTTTAGCAAAGGCAGTGAATCCAGCAGTGATGATAATAACGATCATCATAATAAGAGACAGATTGCTTTCAAGTATATCCTGCAGTGTACCGGCTAAAAAGGCAATAGGTATGGTAAACCCTTCCTCTGTCGGTAATGGATATAAAAATAGGAATAAACCTAATAAAGATGGAATAATGAATTTAATAATCTGACTAAAGGAATAGGACTTCATTTATTTTCCTCCTAAATAATATAGAAACTAAAAATTGTAACTGTATGATTATACAATCAAACGTAATTTTATTCAATAGGGCATAGCTAGATAATGATTAAATATAGTAAATAAAGGGAATATAAAAGTATATTAGGGAAATTTGGCGCCAAAATCGTTTACGTGACAGCAAAATGTTTTATATAATAGGTAGTAAGAAAGTTTATTTTATTATATGTACCCAAATAATGTATAGAACATTCCTGTTTCACGTATTGTAAGGATGGCAGGCTGAAAAAGCAAGCTTCATCCAGTTTTAAGGAATCATCATAACAGCATACAATAGGAGGTATAAATGATGAGTGATTATTTACGTAAAGGATTTTTACTGGGGCTGGGTGCTGCAGTAAGCGGGAAAGAGAAATTTGAACAAAAAGTGAAAGAATTAGTAGAAAAGAATGAATTGACACAAGAGCAGGCAAGAACTGTTTTAGATAACTTTATGGAAAAAGGCAGCACTAAAAAAGACGAGTGGGACGAAAAAAGCAGAGAGAAAAAGAAAGAATTAGCTAGAGAATCTGGACTGGCAACGACAGATGATATCGATGAGCTGCGCGCCAGGATTATTGTACTTGAAGATAAGCTGGGCGTTTCCCTGGCAGAAGAAGCTGACACAGAAGAAGATCAGAACTAATGTTTAAAAGCAGGACGCTTTCGATAGAATGAGGGTGTGCTGCTTTTTTACTGGATAATTGCTGACGCGGGGAGGGAATAACATGCCGACAGTTCACGGACCAGTGATTGATAATCAGACAAGATGCAGGCATTATCATACGCAAAAAGATATTATTGCCATCAACTTTAAATGCTGCCAGAAATATTATCCATGCTTTCAGTGTCACGCAGAATGTGAAAATCATAAAGCAGCTGTATGGGGGAAAGATGAATTCGATACGCCGGCGGTTTTGTGCGGTGTTTGTAAAACAGAACATACGATTAAACAGTATTTAAATACGGACAAGTGCCTCCGTTGTGAATCTGCCTTTAATGAAGGCTGCCAACATCATTATCATTTATACTTTGATTATACAGCGGATTGTAAAAGACAATAGCCTATCCGTCGTTGACATCATTTAATTATCATAAACATCTTGTAATTTTACGCTATTTCTAATAGTATCTTATATAAGCACCAGGTACTAAATTTGAAAAAAGGAAGAGACGCATGTATTATTTTGCTGCATATCTATTAAAAGTTATATTAAGTTTATTTGGACGTGTAAAGGTATTTCAAAAAGAAAAACTCCCGCAATCAGACGGGTATATTATCGCATGTACCCATACAGGCTGGGTCGATATTTTGTGGTTAGGAGTCAGTCTATTGCCGACGAAAGTCCACTATATGGCGAAGAAGGAATTATTTCAATCCGGCCCTCTAAGATGGCTGATGAAAAAATTAAATGCATTTCCTGTAGACCGGGATAACCCAGGACCCAGCACGATTAAAGTGCCTCGCAAGCTTTTAAAAGAAGGAAAAGTCATCGGTATTTTCCCCAGCGGCACAAGAACAACGAATCAGGTTCCATTAAAAAGAGGGGCTGTCACCATTGCTGCATACAGTAAGGCGCCGATTGTTCCTGCAGCTTACACAGGTCCAAATAATTTTAAAGAGCTGTTTAAGTTTAAAAAGCCGAAAATTATCTTTGGTGATCCGATTTATTTGCCTGAGGATGTACCTCGTAAAGAGGCGATGGACCAGATGATGGAAATAATGAATGAAAAGTTATACGCTTTGCAATCCACAATAGAGGATAAATAAAACAATAAATAGCTTGATATAAAGGAAGAAATTTCTTCTGACATATTCAATGTAATTAAAGGAGATAATATGTCAGGAGAATCTTTTTCTTGTTAAAATTTGCTGTAATAAGCAGATAAAGCGTTTTCTTTAGAATGAAAACTTGAAAAATTCTCCTATTGAAGATAAAAATAGACAATGCTATAATATTTCTATATTTGACTGCGCAGTATAGGGGGAGTTTTCAAGAATGAAAAACTTTTTTCATCTATATCATCAAACTTCAACACAGCTAGGAAGAGAATTAGAAGAATCTGAGGTTATATTTTTGAAATGGATGTATGAACGCTATACCGTGGAGGAAATATCGGGAAGAAAGCTGAACGTAAATCGTATATTACGTTAAAGAGCAGAGAGACGGCTATCGTCTGAAGCTCTTTTTTTATGTTTTCAGGTTTAAAGGATTTCTGTGCTATAATTCGTAATGAATGCAGAAAAAGGAGGGGTTGTATGGCTGTAAGCAATGAAATAATAATCAATAAAATGATTCATGAGCTGGAAGAAGCCAAAAGAAAAGCCCATCAGGAAAATCAAGTAAAAAAACATATGGAAAATATCCACCTGTTAAGTGAACTGTTTCTTTCAGGGAGCTCTGATTCCAGTGTTGCCAGTCAGAAGCAAGTAAATATAGAAGATACAGAGGAGCAAATTTCGGAAGCAGAGATGAGGGCAATGCTCGGCAAGCAGCCTGCGGACAAAGGGGCTGTACCGGAAAAGAATAAGCTGATAGAAGAAGATGCCAATGGAGATTCTATATTTGATTTTTAGGTTATGGAAAATGTATTTTATATAATATGTCATGATTAGGAGATGAAAAGATGAAGTTATTTTTAATCATTGGAGCTATCCTTGGATTTCTGGCAGTCGCTTTTGGGGCGTTCGGTGCACACGGCCTGGAAGGAAGGCTGTCCGAAAGAGCCTTAACAAATTGGGGCAAAGCGGTAGATTATCAAATGTTCCACACCGTAGCCATTGTTGCAGTTGCGCTTCTTTTAGGAAAATTTGAAGGAAGCAGTCTCTTTGCATCCAGCGGCTGGCTGTTCTTAGCAGGTATTATTTTATTTTCAGGAAGTTTATATATCTATGCTTTAACCGGCGTCAAAGCGCTTGCGATGATTACACCAATTGGAGGATTGGCCTTTTTGGCAGGCTGGGTTCTTTTGGGGATAGGCGCGATGAAATTAGTATGAAAAAATGCGTTTTAGCCTTTGATTTTTAAGGTTAAAACGTTTTTTTTATATATAAAAGAAAAGAGAAGTAAGAAATAAAAACAATAAAACAGCCCGGATAACCTGTTTCATGGCATCGGAAGCTCTGTGTGTATACAGCAAAATGAAAACATTACTGAGCATGCTGAATACAAAAAGATAACAAGCAAGGAATAAAAAGAACATCCATCCTGTTATCCAGGCAAAAATCCCGGCAAACAGGCCGCCAATTATTGCAAGCATTTCCATGCGTATAAATTTTTCCAGAGGGTGTCTCATTTTAATCTCCTCGCAATAAACACATTTTAAGGTAAATAAAGCGTAGACGTCATGAATGTCTACGCTTTATTTACTGCTTCAAATACTTTATCATCTGGGGTTGTAGTTGGATAATTGATTCTGATTGCCGTCATATGGATAATCATAATTAATTTCTTCATCAAATAATACATAATCTAAATACACCATTAATAATAAAAAGCGTCGTTCGGAGTCTTCTTCGCGGATCAAAATATGATCCCGTCCAGCTGCCTCAACGTAGCCTCGAAATGGTGTCTGCTGCTGACCCTCAAATGTCAGATAAAAGGTGCCTATCTTACCAATGTTTAATCGTAAAATATTCTCAATAAAGGATTGCTGCATAGGTAACTGACCATTCCCATTCCCATTTCCATTTGTTGGTTGTGGAAATTGTCTATATGAATAAGCAGGATAAAAGTTCCCAGTCGCTTGGGGATAATAATAGTATGGATTAGGATAGAAAGCCTGATTATTATTCATTGGCTGATTTGGATTCATTTGACCACTCATGAATTCACTCTCCTTTTTAGTAAAAAACGCTGCTATACATGCAAAAACTTATTTATATTTTTTCTAACGATATACAGCAGGACATTCACTTGCATCTGGTGCTAAAAGCAATGTGATTTGAATCTTCCGGTATTCCATTGGTCAACCACTGATCAGGGCACGGACCTTCAGGCATAAAGAACCAAAGCGAATTGGAAGCAGGATGCTGCATCTCGCCTTGAAGAGCTCTTCTTGCAAGACGTTTTTCCGATTCTCTTGCCCGCTGATAAAAATATCCTTTCTGCGTTGCTTCAAATCCTCCAGGACTCTGAAAAAGCCTATTCGATATGGTACGGATATCCGTGAAATCTAAACAATCCGCAAGAACACGGTTAACCCCTGTATTACCTACCATCAACATGCCAAGGTCGCCATCTCCCTCTGCCTCAGCACGCATTAATCGGGCAAGTAAATCAACATCTGCTTCATTATGAGCAATAATAGCCATAGACCGACCTCATTTCTTGAAAATCTTCGGTGCAAGCTCATTAATGATATGTATGTAGGCGAGTGTATTTTCATGATTATTTTTTCACGAAAAAAAGAGGCCGTTTCAGCCTCTTTTAATAAATAGGATTATAATGCAAGATAATCAGCAAGCTCATCTGGTGCTAAGTAATTACCCATGATGAAATCGCCAAACTCTGCATATTTTGTGGTTACTTCATCAAAACGCATTTCATAAACGATTTTCTTAAACTGCAGCGGGTCATGAGCAAATAATGTTACGCCCCACTCCCATTCATCCAGTCCAATCGAGCCAGTGATGATTTCTTTTACTTTACCGGCATATTTACGTCCGGTCATGCCATGCTCATAAAGTAGTTTGGTACGTTCTTCTTTCTCAATAGCAAACCAGTTTGCTTCCGGTTCGCGGCGTCTTGCCATTGGATAGAAGCAAGCATGCTCCCATTTCGGCATAATCGGTCTTAAGCGCTCTTTAACATATGGAGAAAGCTCGCGATCCTCACCGGCTTTCATTGGATCGTGCATTGTCATTTCAATAATGGATACATAAGAATAAGCAGGGATTAAGAAGTCACCTAATACCGATTTATTGATAGCTCTTTTGATTTCTTCCAGCTCGTCCATTGTTTCACGTAAGAAAATAAACATCAGATCTGCTTTATTTCCGACAACTTTGAATATACTATGACTGCCTTCTTTATTTTCTTCTACGGTTTCCCATTGTTTGATAAGTTCTTCAAACTCTTGTATCGCTTTATTTCTTTCGTCTTCAGAAATGGATTTCCAAGATGTCCAATCAAATTGACGAGTATCATGTAATGCGGACCAGCCATCTACAGTTACTACTGCTTCTGCCATCGTTCATACACTCCTTCACATAAATTAAATACTGAATCACTATTAACTATAGCATAACCAGAGGGTGGGAATCATATAAAAAAAGGCACAAAATCATGATATTTTACGTATTGTCAAGGGTTTGTCAAAATTGGAAAGAAGTGCAAGACCAGTTTTTGAACATACTTGGATGAAGAGGATGGATGAAAAATGGGAGAAGTTCTTCCTCCTGTGAAAGGAAAACAGATGTAATCCTTTACATTGATTTTTCGGGGTTCAAGGCTTTATTTGTGCCGATAAATGGTATATCATTAAAGAGAATTTGAAGGTAAAAAACGAATTGTTTTTTCCAAACAAAAAGTCCGTAACTATCATTTTAATATGTTAATTATTATAGGAGGTTTCATCATGGGTTTATTTGAACAATTAACAGAGAAAGTAAAGGGAAACGGCAAACGTATCGTATTTCCAGAAGGGTTAGACGAACGTGTCTTAACAGCAGCAGGACGTCTGGCGGAAGATGCTGTGCTGACACCTGTTGTTATTGGCAATAAAGAAGAAGTAGAAAAGAAAGCAGCAGATCTTGGTGTACAAGCATCTGGACTAGAAATAATTGACCCGGCAAGCTATGAAGGCTTCGGGGAAATGGTTGACGCTTTTGTAGAAAGAAGAAAAGGAAAAGCAACCGAAGAAGATGCAAAGAAAATTCTTTTAGATGAAAACTATTTTGGTACGATGCTCATCTATTTAAATAAAGCAGATGGTCTGGTAAGCGGTGCTGCCCACTCTACAGCAGATACCGTACGCCCGGCATTACAAATTATTAAAACAAAAGAAGGCGTGCAGAAAACTTCCGGTGTATTCATTATGGTAAGAGATGAAGAAAAATATGTATTTGCTGATTGCGCGATTAATATTGCTCCAGACAGCAATGATCTAGCAGAGATTGCTGTAGAAAGTGCGAAAACAGGAGCGCTATTCGATGTGGATCCGCGTGTTGCTATGCTCAGCTTCTCAACTGCCGGTTCTGCAAAATCGCCAGAAACAGAAAAGGTTACCGACGCTTTAACGATTGCAAAGGAAAAAGACCCTTCTCTTGTAATCGATGGAGAATTCCAATTTGATGCTGCTTTTGTTCCAAGTGTTGCAGAGAAAAAAGCACCGAATTCTGTTATCAAAGGGGATGCTAATGTATTTGTATTTCCAAGCCTGGAAGCAGGAAACATTGGTTACAAAATCGCACAGCGCTTAGGCGGATTTGAAGCAGTAGGTCCAATCCTGCAAGGGCTGAACAAACCCGTGAATGACCTGTCCAGAGGCTGCAGTTCAGAAGATGTGTACAACCTGGCACTTATTACAGCAGCTCAAGCAGCAGCTGAATAATCAATCCATAAAAACAGCCTGACCGGAATAGTTGGTCAGGCTGTTTTTGTATGCATTTTGAACATGTGCTTATCATGTAGAAACGTCTGTAAAACTTTTACGGAAGGAAACTTCGTTCAAATATTTTCATTCCGTTTTATCATTTGCTGGTACCTTTTATCAAAATTTTTCTGCTCTGTATCCTGCATCGGCATGGTAATGATTTCTTCTGTCAGCCCATTTAATGTATCCATTACACGCTGTTTCACTTCTTCGACTGTTAAAGGAATTCCCAGTAAATCAGAAAGGGAAGCCATCACATCAGGGGTCACCTCTGGATAAGTAAAGGTAGTCTCTTCATTTTGTTTGGCAATATGATAAAATTCCCGAATTAAGGAAGCGCGTGCCTTACTGTTTCCTTCGATATCTAGATAAATTTGTACGGAGATTCCTTTTTTGACCCGGCGCTGAGAAATACCAGCGAATTTTTTTCCGTTAATACTTAAATCATAATCACCGGGACAATAGGAGCCGACAATTTCATAGGCTTCCATAGCATCGGTTAGATCTGCAAACATGGCCTGGACAAACTGAACCATCGCCTCATAACAATCGTAAATGGATAAGTCATTTGCGCCGGGGATAATCAGGGAAATATTAAGCACGCCTTCATCCAGAGCAACCGCAAGGCCCCCTGAATTGCGGACAATCCCTTGATAATTTTTTTCTTCTAGAAATGCCATCCCCGCATCAATATGAGGCAGGCGAGAATCCGGGATACCTAAAACAATGGTATCTGGATGCACCCATAAACGGATAACAGGAGGAGAAGCTGCTTCACTGACGGAAATAGCCAGAGCATCATCCATAGCAAAGGAGGCGAGGGCTGTATTCGGTTTGCCCGCCACCATTGTTGCTGTGGAATGGTCTATATAACGAAATGTTTTATGTCGAATAATTTCTTTCCAATTTTTCATCGTGTTCATCCTAAACCTTTCATCAACTGTTTAACTATATTATAATATATTCAAAGCATATATGGAAAAGAAGTATAAGAGGCTTCTTTAAATATACAGAGATAAACGGAAACTTAACTGGATAACTATACGAAAATTTTTAGGAAACTGCGGATGGAGATAATGATATGGCATATAAAGATGAACAATTAATAGAAGAAAAGGTATTCAAAGATCCGGTCCATCGGTATATTCATGTCCGTGATCGGGTTATTTGGGATTTGATCGCTACACCGGAATTTCAGAGGCTCCGCCGGATAAAGCAGCTGGGAACGACGAATCTGACCTTCCATGGTGCAGAGCACAGCCGTTTTAATCATTCGCTGGGCGTCTATGAAATAGTCAGAAGGATTACCACCAATTTTGCAGACCGGGAAAGATGGGACAGAGAGCAGCGGCTGCTGTGTCTTTGTGCTGCGTTACTGCATGATTTGGGGCATGGGCCATTCTCGCATTCGTTTGAGAAAGTGTTTAAGCTGGATCATGAGCAGTTTACACAACAGATTATCTTAGGGAGCACGAAGGTCAATGAAATCCTGAAAAAAGTATCAGCTGATTTTCCTGTGAAGGTAGCAGATGTGATTGCCAAGACATATTCAGATAAGCTTGTTGTCAGCCTGATATCGAGTCAAATCGATGCGGATCGAATGGATTACCTGCAGCGCGATGCGTATTTTACCGGGGTAAGCTACGGCCATTTTGACATGGAGCGTATTTTGCGCGTCATGCGGCCGATGGATGATCAAGTTGTGATTAAATCAACGGGGATGCATGCGGTCGAGGATTATATCATGAGCCGGTATCAAATGTACTGGCAGGTTTATTTTCATCCGGTTACGCGGAGTGCAGAGGTTATCCTGTCAAAAATTTTTCAGCGGGCAAAGGTGCTTTACGAGGACGAATCGTATCAATTTCAGCTGGAGCCGACACACTTTATTTCCTTTTTTGAAGAAAAAGTGCAGCTGTCGGATTATTTAAAGCTGGATGATATGATTGTATATTATTATTTTCAGCAATGGCAGGAAGAAAAGGATGCTATATTGGCTGATTTAAGCTACCGGTTTATCAACCGTCACTTATTCAAATATGTGGAATACAACCCGGACCCGCAAATCAATGCAGGGATGGAGCTGTATCAGCTGTTTAAAAAGGCAGGGATTGATCCAGACTATTATTTAGTAGTGGATTCATCGTCCGATTTGCCGTATGATTTTTACCGGCCGGGAGAAGAGGAAGAACGTCTGCCAATCCATCTGTTAATGCCTGATGGCGGTTTAAAGGAGCTGTCCCGGCATTCCGATATTGTTGAAGCAATCTCTGGTAAGAAAAGGACGGACCATAAGCTGTACTTTCCTAAGGACAGCATACAGCGAATAGAAGATACGGATTTGAAGAAACGAATTTTAGATATATTGTACGGGAAGGAATGACCATTTGTGTTAGACAACCATGCGAAACTGCTCTATTTTTTCTCTGAAGCCAGGCAAGTGACAGGAAGAAAGAAATTACAGAAAATGATTTATATCTTACAGCAAAGCCGGGTTCCCTTTGAAGAAAAATATCAATTTCATTTCTACGGACCCTATTCAGAAGAATTAACGTTGCGTGTCGAGGAACTTTGCAATTTACATTTTTTAAAGGAAGAAAAAGAAGAAAAAAGCAATTATCATCAATATCACTATTCCATCACGGAAGATGGGGAAACTTTCTTAAAGCAATTTGAAGTGAACATGCCGGATATCAAGAATCAAATTAACCTTTTACAGGAGTGCAGCGCCCGCTTTTTAGAGCTGGTCTCGACGATGTTATATTTTTCTTATTTGTCAAAGGAAGAAATAATTGATAAAGTGCACACCGTAAAGTCGAAGCTGAAATACACAGATGAGGAGATGACAGAAGCATTCCGATTTATGGACGAGCTGCGGAATAAGTCTTCTCACTAAAAAACCTTTTTAGAACATGGTAGAATGAGACAAAGGTCAGAATGAATGTCAGGAGGGGAATACAATGACGGAAGAAAATAAAAAGAAGAATACATTTACGATTATAAAAGATGATTCAACGGACGGGCACGGCGGTTATGGAGCAGGAACAGTCAGTCTGGAAAATATGTCATCGATTATCGTCGATCCGAATGAAAATAAGGCATATGTGGATATGGATGCGATGCATGCAAGAAGTTCCGTAGAGCGCCGTGTGAAATGGATAAGAGATCGGGAAGAAGTGCAAGGCGGAAAGCTGTATTGGATTGTCTGGGTAACGGTGGAAAAAGGAGAAAATGGGCCTTACTACGCTGGTGTTGCCGGCAGTGAGATCCGCGTGAACCGGGAAATCAAACGTGCGTATAAATCCATGGCAGAGCATGTGAAGCATATGGAGAAATCCTTAAAGGGCAAAATTATTGTAGAGCACATGGATGATCATTCTAAAAAATTACTGGGCGACTTCTTAAAAGAATTCAAACCAGAAATGTGGGAAAACTCTACTGCAGAGCTGAAAGAGCAATTAGATATTTAAACCAGAACAATGACAAAATTGTGAATGAATTATGAACATATTTAGAAATTCTTGTACTTTTCTCAAATCCTTTGTAAACTATGAGTACATGGGCTGAACTCATGTTTACTAGGACAAAAAAGCGGTTCGTATCGAATTAATTCGATACGAACCGCTTTTTTGTCCTATTTTCATAATAAATGACGAACTATATATAAACTTAAAATAAGTCAGATTAATTTAAAAAAGGTATTGAAATTCGACAATTATTGCTATAAAATACACTAAAACGATAAGAATTATATAATTTATTTCGAAAAGAGGATTAAGAAGATAAATGGGATCACATGTTATTGATTTACGGATGTTGCAAAATAATTTTAGCACAGAGGAAATGCGCCAGATTTGGAATGATGAAAATAGATTACAGAAAATCCTTGATGCAGAGGCCTCTCTTGCGCTGGCTCAAAGTGAACTTGGTGTCATTCCGGAAAAAGCGGGAGAAACGATTGCCGAAGCAGCCAAAATAGAGAATTTTGATGTAGAGGATATTGCGCAGGAGGCAGTAAAATTAAAGCACTCGCTAATGGCTACGGTCAATCAACTGCAGAATCTGTCTGGTGAGTATGGAGAGTTTGTTCACTTTGGTGTTACTACCCAGGATATTACGGATACCGGAACCATTCTGCAATTAAAAGAGGCGCATCAGATACTATTTAGAGATATGAAAGAAACTGCACAATTGCTGGTTGAACTTTCAGATAAATATAAAAATACACCAATGGCTGCACGGACACATGGCATGCAGGGGCTTCCTACTACATTTGGATTTAAGCTGGCAGTGGTCTTAAGCGAATTTGACCGTCACCTGCAGCGTTTGAAAGAAGCAGAGCCACGTACTTTTACAGGTGTTCTTGCCGGCGGAGTAGGTACATACGCAGCGCTTGGCAGTATTGGTCCGGAGGTAGAGACGAAGGCATTGGATAAACTGGGCTTATCTACACCAGATATTTGCTGGCATTCCTCTCGTGACCGTATTTCGGAGTATGGATCCATTCTTGGACTTGTCAGCGGATCATTAGGCAAGCTGGGTAATGAATTCTATAACTTAATGCGGACAGAGATTGATGAACTGGAAGAGCCGTTTCAAGCTGGAAATGTTGGTTCGACAACCATGCCGCACAAACGAAATCCCGCTTTGTTTGAAGGAATTGCGAGCTTGACCAAACCTGTTTTACACAGTGTGAGTCTGCTTCATGAATCATTGATTATGGATCATGAACGGGATGCAAAGAGCTGGAGAAGCGAATGGGTAGCGTTGCCGGAAATTTGTTTATATCTATCTTCTCAGCTTAAAACCACAATTAATGTATTAAAAGGATTGATTGTGAAGCCGGAAAACATGCTTCGTAATTTGAATATGCAAGGCGGCTTATTATTATCCGAACGAATTATGTTTGCGTTGTCAGAAAAGGTCGGCAAGCAGACCGCTCATCATCTGGTATACGAGCTGTCTATGAAATCCTACGAAGAAAATATTCCGTTTAAAACAACACTGACGGAAAATGAAGTGGTAAGCAGCGTATTATCAGAGGAGCAAATTGAAGATTTACTGGATCCGAGCCAATATACCGGTTTGGCAAGTGAAAAAGTAGAAGAAGTCATTGCGCAAATAAAAAAAGGAGCTCTTTTACATGGGTAAACTAGCATTCTATCAAGCTACTGAAGATAATGTATCAGAAATAAAGGAGCTCACATTAAAAGCTTATGCATCCATTCGCGACCTTGGCATTCATTTTGCTGCCGCAACAGCAGATGATGCACTGGTTAAGAAAAATATAAATGAAAATATATGTTTTTATATGAAAGATGAGGATGCTACCGTAGCGACTGCGTCCATTCGGATGCCTTGGAGTCCGCATCACGGCCCCTATGAAATTCCGCATATTTGGTGGGTAGCTGTCGATCCGCAATATAAACGAAAAGGATATGCATCTAAGATTCTTGATTTTGTGGAACAGGATTATTTAGCTCATCAGCTGCATTGTCCATCGGTGAGTCTAGGAACAGCAAAAGAGCACCCTTGGCTGGCAGATATGTACATCAAGCGTGGTTACCAGCCGGTCGGAGAAGCGGATCTTGGAAAGGGTCATCAGACGGTTTATTTGGAAAAATTATTATTGGGCACAGAATATAAAAAGAGATAAGAAGGCGGGTTATAGAAAAATGAAAAAATTGATATTGCTAGCAGGAAGCATTATTTTAATAACCATTCTAGCAGCATGCGGGGATTCCGGCAGCTCTGAAGAAGGTTCGGGTGATAACGTACTACAGGCAGGAACAACGGCACAAAGCTATCCAAATAGCTATGAGGAAAACGGCGAATTAGTAGGCTATGATGTAGAAGTATTAGAAACAGCTGCTGAAAACTTAGGCTACGAAGTCGAATGGGTAACAACCGATTTTTCAGGGCTTATGGGGCAGCTGGAAACAGGACGGATTGATACCGTGGCGAACTTTGTGGCTGTAACAGAGGAAAGAGCTGAATCATATGACTTTTCGGTGCCTTATGCGTATGCTGGTGCAACCATTGTGACTCATGAGGATAACGATTTTACAGACTTAGAACAATTTAAAGGAAGAACCGTTTCTGGGGTATTGGGTTCCAATAATGTTAAAAATCTAGAAGCCTTTGATCCAGAAATTGAGCCAAGAACGTATGAAACACGTGATGGTGCGATGAATGATGCTATCAATAACCGTGTCGATGGCTATGTGAATTCGAAGTCTGCCTTGATAGCAGAAATCGAATTAGGAGATTTACCTCTTAAATTTGTTGGAGACCCATTTGTGTACGAAGATATTTCTTTCCCGTTTACAAAGAATGAGGAAGGTGCGGCATTACGTGAAGAATTTGATGAAGAATTAGAAAAGCTTCGTGAAGACGGTACATTGGCAGAAATCTCAGAGAAATATTTTGCCGGAGAGGATATAACCGTACAAGAATAATTTATTTGGCTGAGCATACGAAAACAGAAGTAATGCCGCTGTAAGCATCTGATCTGGATTGATGAAGCAGTCCCAGCTCTGACAGCGGCTTTCACTTTATGATTTGGCTGGTCTTCGTTTTTTGAAGTTTTTCTAACTGGAGGATGACATATGAATTTTAATATAGACTTCGTTTATTTAATAAGTTTGATTCCAGACTTATTACCATTTATACCACTTACATTATTTTTAGCGATTGTTACGATGGTGATTGCAGTTGTTTTGGGGATGGGTATCGCACTGGTGCTGCGCTCAGGTATACCTGTCCTCACGCACTTAGCTATCGCCTATGTTTCGTTTTTTAGGGCAATTCCATCTCTGGTCCAACTTTTCTTAATCTATTACGGGCTGCCGCAGATTTTTCCTGCTCTAAGCGGAATGACGGCGATTGCTGCTGCTATCCTTGGTTTAAGTCTGAAGCAGGCAGCCTATTTAGCAGAAATATTTCGTGCCGCACTCGCTTCTGTTGATAAAGGACAAATGGAAGCTTGTCTGTCTGTTGGAATGACAAGAGTTCAAAGCTTCCGCAGAGTTATTTTGCCCCAAGCGGTACGAAATGCTACGCCTGCAACAGGAAATATTTTTATTGGATTGATTAAGGAAACATCCCTGGCGTTTACATTAGGAGTTGTAGAGTTGTTCGCACAAGGGAGAATACTTGCCGCTTCCTCCCTGCGCTTTTTTGAGACGTATTTAGCCCTGGCGCTCTTATACTGGGCGATGATTATTATTTATACGTTTATTCAACAGGCGCTTGAAAAAAGAATGGAACGGCCATATCAATCATAAGGGAGTACGAATATGATTACGGTAAAAAATTTGAAAAAACAATTTGGATCTAATGTTGTGTTAGACGGAATCAACCTGGAGGTAAAAGAAGGGGAGGTCCTGGCAATTATCGGACCATCTGGCTCAGGGAAATCGACGTTGCTGCGTTGCTTGAATTTATTAGAAAAACCCGATGCAGGGGAATTGATTATTGGAGATAAAAAGATAAACGTTAAAAAAATGTCTTCCAAAGAAACCTATCAATTAAGACAGCAGACGGCGATGGTTTTTCAGCATTATAACCTATTTAAAAATAAAACAGCGTTGGAAAATGTAACAGAAGCGCTGATAATTGCTAAAAAAATGAAGAAGCCAGAAGCTGAAAAAATTGCAATGGAAATACTGAATCAAGTCGGTTTAGGAGACAAAGTACATCAATATCCGGTTACATTGTCTGGAGGACAACAGCAGCGTGTTGGTATTGCGCGTGCGCTTGCAGTGAACCCGTATGCGATTCTGTTCGATGAACCGACATCGGCACTTGACCCGGAATGGATTTCTGAAGTGCTCCAGGTAATTAAAAAAATTGCGGAGCAGAACTCAACGATGATTATCGTGACACATGAGATGCAATTTGCAGAAGAAGTAGCAGACCGCGTTATTTTTATGGCAGATGGAAATATCATTGAGGAAAATACACCGAAAGAATTTTTCCATAATCCACAGTCTCCGAGAACAAAACAATTTTTAAGAAGATTAGGGGCAGGTGAAGAAAATGTTTAAGGTAACAGAAGAACTAGTCAAAGATTTAATCGAAAAACGCAGATACTTGCATCGGAACCCAGAGCTTGCGTTTGAGGAGATAAATACGTCGGCCCACTTAAAAAAATGGCTGGAAGAGAATGAAATCACGATTCTGCCTTTTGATATAAAAACAGGCGTTATTGCAGAAGTAAAAGGGGAGCATGCTGGCCCGACAATCGCTATTCGTTCGGATATTGATGCATTGCCGGTCAAAGAAGAGACAGATGTGCCTTTCCAATCGGAAACAGAGGGGAAAATGCATGCATGCGGCCATGATTTCCATATGGTTTCTATTTTAGGTGCAGCCATTCTGCTGAATGAACAAAAAAATCAATTACATGGCACTGTCCGTTTTATTTTTCAGCCGGCTGAAGAAGTAGCTCAAGGAGCAAAATATCTAGTAGAACAAGGTGTCTTAGAAGGCGTGCGCGGTATATTTGGCATGCATAATAAGCCTGATTTGCCAGTAGGCACCATTGGCGTGAAATCGGAAGGTTTGATGGCCAGCGTAGATAAGTTTGAAATAACGTTTAAAGGTATCGGCGGACATGCAGGGATTCCGCATAATGCGATTGATCCAATCGTGATAGCATCCCAGTATGTAACGAATGTACAGTCGATTATTGCCAGAAGAATTGATCTTTTCCATAATGCGGTCATCAGTATTACAAGCATTAATGGCGGGAATACGTGGAATGTCATACCTGATCAGGTGAAGCTGCAAGGTACAGTCCGAACATTTCAGCCGGAAGCACGTCAGGCTATTCCGGAGTTTATGCAGAATTTAGCAGAAACCACTGCTAAAGGAAATGGCGGCGAAGTCGATTTTGAGTGGGAAAGCTATTTGCCGGTAGTAAATAATGCATCTCAGTATGAACAAACGGTGCGTGAGGCTGCTGTAGAGGCAGGCTATCAAGCCGTAGATGCTGTACCAAGCTCTGGCGGAGAAGATTTTGCTTACTATCAGAATTATATCCCGGGATTCTTTGTGTGGATGGGAGTCGATGGGCCAAAAGAATGGCATCATCCAGAATTTGATTTGCAGGAGGATGCCATTGAAGTAGCAGCAGCATTCTTTGCCACATTAGCTGTAAAGGTCCTGAAAAATGAATAATATGACAGAAGCCCTCGTTCAGAGGGTTTTTTCTGCTCCTAAGTGGGAAGATTTAAAAGCGGATACAAAAGAAAATTTACAAAAAGGGTTATTGGATTATCTTGTTTGCTGCTACACCACTGTTGCATATGATACGCATTTTCCCAACGTATGGAATGCTCGATTATTTCCAGATGCAGCTCACGAGAACGCACTGGTTATCGGGATACGTGAAAAGGCCCACCCCTACGATGCCTGTTTTTTGAATGGATACGCTGCGCATGCCTTAGACTTGGACGATGTCCACTCGGAAATCCGCGGGCATCCATCTGCTGTTATTCTCAGTTTATTAATGTCCTTGATAGAACAGAAGCAAGATACTGCCCGTTTTTTTGAGGCTTATTTAATTGGAGTAGAAGTGATGACACGCATATCCAAAACAGTGGGGAAATCTCATTATGAAAAAGGATTTCATACGACAGCCACAGCGGGAATGTATGGAGCCGTTGCTGCTGGAGCGTATTATATGACATTACAAGAAAAAGAATTTAACCAAGCACTCGACCTATGTGTTTCGCAAATCAGCGGCTCCAGGAGCCATTTTGGAACGCTTATCAAACCGTTACACGCAGGGCTGACAGCGCAAAAAGCGTGGCAGATTCTGCATCTTGTTAAACAGGGTGTTGCTGGTAATGGTAATACAATAACAGCTGAGAATGGATTGTTGTCCATGTTTGGAAATGAAGACAGCAGTATAGACAGTCTGCTTGATGAATGGGGGCTGGAATGGGCTGTTGATAAGCCAGGATTTTGGTTTAAGCTGTATCCCTGCTGCTCAGCGAACGCTCATCCAATTGATGCGACAAAAGCCTTGATGAGGGACTGGGAAGTAGATTTGAAGCAAATCGCTTCGATTCAGCTTTATTTTCCTGAAAACGGTGATGCAGCACTTATCTATACAAATCCGAAAAATGGGGAGCAGGGACGTTTTAGTGCAGAGTATTGTGCAGCATTGCTGTTAACCGGAAGAGAGCTTTCCATGGAGGCTTTTTTGGGGGAAGAGATTCCGGAAGAGGTCAGTGCGTTAATGAATAAAATAACAAGGGTGTATGATGAGAATATTCCATTTGCCTCTGTGAGTTATCCGGCGAATCGATATAGTATGATAGAAATCAGCCTGCGTAATGGGGATATTAAGCAAGCCCGCTGCGATATTCCGTATGGTTCGCCGGGAAACCCGTTGGGACGGGAAGATTTGATAGAGAAAGCAGACAAGCTGCTGCAGCAAAAGGCGATGCCATTTATAGAAGTATTTCAGCAAGAAGAAACAGTCACATTAGAGAAATTGCTTCCGCTGTTAAAAGCAGAAAGCTAATCCAGAAAAAGGACTGCCGGGCAAGGTTTTTTTGAGACCTTGCCCGGCAGTCTTTTTCCGCGTTTAGAACAACAAATCAAACCATCTCTCAAGAATCCCTGTGTCCTCGATGACATCATCCCGCTGATCGACATTTCCGTTATGACAGTAACCAAGCGGCTCAGTGCCTTTTTCGTAAAACATGATTCTGCTTTTTTCACAGCTGGTATCGGCCCGTAATCCGCTGACCGGATCGATTGGAAGACCGACGATTCCAGAAGGCATGGGAAAAACATTTTTTCCGTCTTCGTCAATATTCTCCATATAATTTGCCCATATCTCTTTTGAAAAGGCTGCTTCCGCTACATTGGTCATTTCCCGGTGGTCATCATACCCGACCCAAATTCCGGTAGAGATAACGGGGCTATAGCCAATCATCCAGCTGTCAAAATCCGTTGTTCCCGATTTGCCGGCATAAATATCGGAAAGCTTATTTTGCAGACTTGCTCCGGTGACACTGGTGTAGCTATTTAATGTTTCGTCAAACATTCCGGTTAGAAGCTGGGTTAGAATAAACGCTTTTTTTTCATCAAGAACGGGCTCGCTCTCTTCGGAGCTGTGCGAGTAAAGTGTTTTTCCATCTGCATCGGTAATTTCTTCAATAAGATAAGGCGTGACTGCTTCTCCTCCATTAGCAAGACGGGCATAAGCATTCGTCAGCTCAATGACCGATACAGCAGAAGTGCCGAGCGCCAGGGAAGGAACATTATTCAGGTCACTTTCAATCCCGAATTTTTCTGCTGTCTCAATAAATCGTTCTCCGCCGACATAAAGCGCGGTTTTCACGGCGTAGATGTTATCTGATAGAGCAATTGCCTCCGCAAGCGTGATAGGGGCATCTGCATAATACCCATTAAAATTACTCGGCTGGTAAGCAGAACCGTCTGCAAGCTCAAAAGTCGTTGCTTCGCTGGTTAAGGTCGTACTGGCTGTATAGCCATTTTCTAAGGCAGCATAATATAAAATAGGTTTAAAGGTAGAACCGGGCATCCGTTTGGCGTCCATCGCCCGGTTGTAGCTGCTTTCTTTATAATTGGTTCCGCCAATCATGGCAGTTATTGCACCAGTTTGCGGAACAATAGAAATACCGGCAGCCTGTAAGTCGCTGCCTTCCTTAATGGTTTGTGCAGCGGCCTCCTCCATTTCTTGTTGATAATCGCTGTTCAATGTCGTGTGCAGCTGATAACCGCCGAGCTTTATTTCTTCCACATCCTTCTCCAAAATCCGTGCAGCTTCCTTTAATGCTTCATCCTTAAAATAGGACGCTTCTTCCTCAGCTGGAGCCTGCTGCTGATAAGCTAATTCTTCATTTATCGCCTCTTCGTATTCTGTCTCCGTAATCATTTCATTGTCCAGCATTCGATGGAGGATAAGCTGCTGCCTGTCCGTCGCATTTTCCAGGTTATTGAGTGGTGAATAATACGTCGGTCCCTTTGGAATCCCCGCCAGCATACTCGCTTCTGCCAGGGTTAACTGATGAGCAGGCTTTCCAAAAAAATAATTGCTTGCCGCTTCAATCCCGTGTGCTCCGTGACCGTAATAAATGGTATTCATATAGCCTTCTAGAATTTCTTCCTTGGAATAAAACATTTCTAAACGAATGGCATAGAAGGCTTCTTGCAGCTTGCGGGACCAGGTTTTTTCTGCAGATAGATAGAGATTTCTGGCATATTGCTGTGTAATCGTGCTGGCTCCTTCTTTTAACGAGCCGGAAATAAAATTATTCCACAGTGATTTCGCAATCCGGAAATAATCGAGTCCATGATGATCAAAGAAACGATTGTCTTCAATCACCAGACTCGCCTGGACAGCGGAATCATCAATATTTTCTAAAGGGACCCATTCATAAGAGTCTCCAAATGTATCCTCAATCTCATTCCCTTCCCGGTCGTAAAACACAGCAGGAGATTGATTGTTGAGACTTGGAGGACCCATGAGATAGGCTAATAAGTAAACAGCTAAAATACCAGTAATAATCAGCAGCACAACGACGCCAATTAACTTATAGATTAGACGCAGCTTTTTTAATGATTTCATCCTTTATCGTCTCCAAAATAAATATGTCTTTACAAAATGGTGATACTGGAGTTTATTTATTCTCTCTATTTATTATGGAAAAAGAACGCCTTTTATAAACGTGTAAAACGAAACTTGATTTAGGGGACCGTTTTTCCCCGCTCATCTTAAACAATTTTTTCCGTATAAGTTAGGGGAAATTACAGACGATCATGCCGTGATAAAGTTTTTTAGGCAGCAAGAGTATTGCTTATCATGGTGTTTTAAAGATATAATAAGTACACTATAAATATAAATTTGTAAACAAGATTAAAGGAGTACGTATGCAACATAATTCCGAACATGTTACTATTACGCTGAAGACAGTGATTTATGATGTAGATTCCGGTGAACAGGAGACGCAGGAACAATCCTTCACGGGAGAATGGACGAAGAAAGGCAGCATCGATGTACTTAAATACGAGGAAGTAAATGAAGAAGCCGGAACGATTCAAAATATGATTATGATTCGGCCGGAGCGTGTCTCGATTAAGAGAACGGGTGTCATCCAAATGAATCAGCAATTTCAATTAGGCCAGAAAACAGAAAACATTTATCAGCATATGCATGGCAATATTCATATGGAAACTTTTACAGAATCGATTTCATTTACAGAGGATGCCATGCCGCGGGTGCTTGATATGAATTATACGATGAAGCTGAATGAACAACTCGAACGGAAGCATCAGCTCAAGCTTCAATTTTCAACAAAATAAGCAAAGATTTTCCCGCCTTTAAGGAATTGGGAGCAGGTAAGCGGGAGAGAAATTGCCAAAAGTACCCCCGTGACAGAAGTGGCGGAGCGTTAGTGGTATTCCTTTCTGGCATAAGAGCAGTCCACCTGTATGTCGTGTTCCTTAAACTGCCGGCGGGGATAGAAACAAGGAGGAAATAAGGAATGAATGTACTAGCACAAACAGAAGAAACATTAAAAGCGCAAATTCATACAGCTGTTCTTGCTGCAGAGCTTGCGACGGAGGATATGATTCCGGATATTATTCTGGAAACACCGAAGGATAAAGCACATGGTGATTTTGCCACCAATATTGCGATGCAGCTGGCTCGAATTGCGAAAAAAGCACCGCGTCAAATTGCAAATGAAATTACAGCCAACTTAGATAAGCAGGCAGCGTCTGTTGAAAAAATTGATATTGCCGGACCCGGATTTATCAATTTCTATATGAAGCAGGATTTCTTAGGGGAAGTCATTGAAACCGTACTGGACGCTGGAGATGCTTACGGCACTTCAAAAGACGGGAACGGAGAAAAGGTTCAGGTTGAATTTGTTTCTGTTAACCCGACTGGTGACCTTCACTTAGGCCATGCGCGAAATGCTGCATTCGGGGATGTATTATGTAATCTTTTTGCAGCTGCAGGCTATGAAGTGGAGAGAGAATATTATATTAATGATGCAGGAAACCAGATCAACAATCTTGGCTTATCTGTAGAGGCACGTTATTTACAGGAATTAGGGCAGTCCGTAGATATGCCGGAAGACGGCTATCATGGGCAGGCAATCATTGATATTGCGAAAAACCTTGTGAAAGAGAAAGGGGATGCCTGGGCGGAGAAATCTCATGAAGAGCGTCTCGATTATTTTAAAGAATATGGCTTAAAGGCTTCCCTGCGTAATATTGAAAATGATTTAAAGGATTTCCGTGTTGAATTTGACAGCTGGTTCTCCGAGCGTTCTCTTTTTGAAAACGACCAGATTGATGCTGCTTTACAAGTATTGGAAGATGGCGGCTATACGTATGAAAAAGACGGTGCATTATGGTTTAAGACGACTGCTTTTGGTGATGATAAAGACCGCGTCCTTATTAAGCAGGACGGAGCATATACGTATTTAACACCAGATATTGCTTACCATAAAAATAAATTAGACCGCGGTTTTGACCAAATTATTAATGTGTGGGGCGCAGACCATCATGGATATATTCCAAGAATGGGAGCTGCTTTGCAGGCGTTAGGTTATCCAGTTGAGAAATTCTCCGTGAAAATTATCCAAATGGTTAATCTGTTTGAAGCCGGGGAAAAGGTAAAAATGAGCAAGCGTACCGGGAAAGCTGTCTCCTTAAGAGAGCTGATGGATGAGGTAGGAATCGATGCGGTCCGTTATTATTTCGTAGCGCGTTCCAATGATTCGCAGTTAGACTTTGATATGGACCTTGCCAAATCACAATCCAATGATAACCCGGTTTATTATGTTCAATATGCTCATGCACGTATTTGCACGATGCTGGAACAGGCGAAGAATAAAGGATTTGCAACAGATGGGGATTTTGATGCGTCCTTATTGACCGCAGAAAAAGAACTGGACCTGCTTAAAAAAGTTGGAGAGCTGCCGCAGGTGATTGCTGAAGCGGCAGACAAACAAATGCCGCATAAAGTCACGCAGTATGTATTTGACCTTGCTTCTACACTGCACAGCTTCTACAATGCAGAAAAAGTATTGGATGGAGATAATCCGGAGCGTACCAGCGCGCGTATTGCTTTAATGAAAGCAGTGCGTCAAACACTGGCGAACGGCTTGGGTATTTTAGGTGTGAATGCACCGGAGAAAATGTAAGAAAGAAAATGATATGAAAATCCTGCAGAGAAATGGTTGATTTCTTTGTGGGATTTTTTAAAAACAACATTTTCGTAAAGTATACTGAAAGGAAGTTATTGATCGTATTATCATTATGAATTAAACTATATTATTTCATTAAAAAAATATTCATGCTTGGTTCATGGAACGGTCATCAATAAACGAGTCCTCGTTATGAGAGAGCAGGTAACCAGAGAAAAAATAATTTTTCAGTCTCCTGCTAAAGATCATGAGAGGATTATTTTTGTTTTTTATCAGCTATGATGAACGCTATCAACAATCTAAAGGATATTATTAACGGCAAACATAATAAACCGCTAAAAATTATCATAATTTCCTCCAAATAGGTTGACTGAATGTTCATTCATGTTTTAAAGTAGAGATAGAATTATTTTTTACACAGATATGAAAACGCTGTCAATTTATATTATAATATAAAGAGGGGGGAATCATCTTGGATACATTTCTGATGATTAATTGGATAGCATTTATAGCCATAACAGGCTATGCATTATTCTTATTTGCCAAAATCATCGCAACAAGAGTGGCCTATATCAGACTCGGTAAAAAATCAGAGTTTGACGGCGAGATAAAGCTGCGGATCCAACGCATTATAAAAAATGTATTTGGCCAATCGAAGCTGTTAAAAGATAAAAAATCCGGTACGATTCACGTGATGATGTTTTACGGCTTCATTCTGGTTCAATTTGGAGCCATTGATATGTTTGTCAAAGGGCTGTCGCCGGGGAATCATCTACCGTTTGGCGTGCTTTACCCGGGATTTGTCTTTTTTCAAGAGCTTGTTACCTTAATGATTCTGGTGGCGGTGGTATGGGCTTTTTACCGCCGTTATATGGAGAAGCTCGTTCGTTTGAAAAGAGGCTTGAAAGCAGGGCTTGTCCTTATTTTCATTGGAACATTGATGATTTCTGTGCTGTTCGGAAATGGAATGGCAATGATTTGGCATGGACATGAATTAACATGGACGGAGCCGGTTGCCAGTGCTGTTGCCGGGTTATTCGGCGGCATTTCAGCAGGGGCAGCAATGGTTTTATTCTATATTGCCTGGTGGGTACATACGATAACATTGCTTACTTTCTTAGTGTATGTGCCGCAGTCCAAACACGCACACTTAATTGCTGCACCAATCAATGTCTTTTTGACGAAAAAAGTGCCTGGTAAATTAGAAAAAATCGATTTTGATTTAGAAGATATGGATGAAGAAAGTGAAGAAGAAATTGCTTTTGGTGTCGGAAAGGTAGAGGATTTTAAACAGCATCAAATGGTCGATTTCTATGCTTGCGTGGAATGCGGCCGCTGTACGGATGTTTGCCCGGCATCCGGAACAGGAAAAATGCTTTCGCCGATGGATATTATGATTAAGGTTCGTGATCATTTAACCGAAAAAGGCGCAGCCGTTACTGGAAAATCGGCGTGGGTTCCTTCTTATGCCTTTTCCGGAACTGCCGGCAACCAGGCTTCTGCAAGCAAGGAAGCAGCTGCATCGGTGCAAAGCATGAGCTTGATCGGTGATGTCATTACAGAAGAAGAACTAGCTGGATGTACGACATGCCGAAACTGTGAGGATGCTTGTCCTGTCAATAATGAACATGTCGGTACAATTATCGATATGCGCCGTTATTTGGTCATGACAGAGGGGAAAATGGATTCTGAAATTCAGCGTGCTGTCATGAATATTGAACGTCAGGGCAATCCATGGGGCTTATCGAAGAAGGACCGGATCAAATGGCGTGATGAGGATAAATCGGCTTATATTCCGACAGTGAAAGAGCTGAAGAAGGAGGATAAATCCTTTGAGTATTTATTCTGGGTCAGCTCGATGGGGTCCTTCGACAGCCGCAGCCAGAAAATTGCGCTCAGCTTTGCTAAATTAATGAACCAGGCTGGCGTCAGCTTTGCCATTTTAGGAAACACCGAAGCGAATTCTGGCGATACGGCAAGACGAATTGGGAATGAGTTTTTATTCCAGGAAATTGCCGAGAAAAATATCAAGCAATTTACCAAGAATGACGTCACAAAAATTGTCACGATTGACCCGCACGCGTACAATATATTTAAGAATGAATATCCTGACTTTGGATTTGAAGCAGAGGTCTACCATCATACGCAGCTGCTCTATGACCTTGTCATGTCAGGGAAGCTGAAGCCGCAGAAAGCAATCAATGAAAGATTGACCTACCATGACTCCTGTTATTTAGGGAGATATAACGGCGTTTACGATCCGCCACGGGAAATTTTGAAGGCTATTCCAGGCTTAGAGCTGGTAGAAATGAACCGCAGCCGCGAGAACGGGATGTGCTGTGGTGCAGGCGGCGGCTTGATGTGGACGGAGGAAACGACTGGAAACCGGATTAATGTGGCCCGTACAGAGCAGGCATTACAAGTGCAGCCATCAATGATTTCCAGCGCCTGTCCATACTGCTTAACGATGCTGAGTGATGGGACAAAAGCGAAAGAAGTAGAAGAGGATATTGGTACAATGGATGTGGCTGAAATTCTGGCACTATCTGTTTTAGAAGAAAATGAAGAAAAAACAGCATAAAGGTATAGAGAGGATTGACGCCCTCTCTATATTTTCTACTGTCTATTGAACGAGCGTTCGTTCGAATAAATAAGGGAGGCTATATCGAATGAGAAAATCGGTTATTGTTTCAGGGGCACGGACCCCTTTCGGGAAATTTGGAGGGGCTTTAACGCCGTTAACCGCGGTAAATCTGGGGGCAAAAGCAATTAAAGCAGCATTGGAACGGGCAGATCTTAACGGAGCAGATGTAGATGAGGTAATCATGGGAACGGTTCTGCAGGGCGGACAGGGGCAAATTCCGTCCAGACAGGCTGCTGTAGAAGCGGGTATCCCTTGGGAAGTAAAAACGGAAACAATCAATAAGGTATGTGCCTCTGGATTACGCAGTGTGACGCTGGCTGATCAATTGATTCGCTTAGGGGAAGAGGATGTCATTGTAGCTGGCGGAATGGAAAGCATGAGTAATGCACCGTACTTCTTACCTGATGCCAGGTGGGGAAATCGCATGGGCGATAAAACGGTGAAGGATTTAATGATTCATGATGGTCTTACCTGTACTTTTACAGGAAACCACATGGGAAGCTACGGAAATGACACAGCTGCTTCCTTTGAAGTAACACGTGAACGCCAAGATGAATGGGCAGCCCGGAGCCAGCAGCTGGCAGTAGAAGCGATCGAATCAGGGAAATTTGCAGAGGAGATTGTTCCTGTAGAAATTCCTGTTCGTAAAGGGGAGCCGATTGTGGTCAGCGATGATGAAACGCCAAGAAAAGGAACCACGGTGGAGAAACTGGCAACACTTCGGCCTGCATTTGATAAGGACGGTACTATTACAGCAGGAAACGCACCTGGCGTAAACGATGGGGCAAGTGCTGTCGTCGTGATGTCAGATGAAAAAGCAAAGGAATTAAATAAAACACCACTGGCAACAATTTTAGGTCATGCAGAAGTAGCAGTGGAAGCAAAAGACTTTCCGCAAACACCGGGCTTAGTAATCAATCGTCTGCTAGAAAAAACAGGTGTATCCAAGAAAGAAATTGATCTTTATGAAATCAATGAAGCATTTGCAGTAGTTGCACTGGCAAGCGGGCAAATTGCGGATATTGATGAGGAGAAAATCAACGTCAATGGAGGGGCAGTAGCACTGGGGCATCCAATTGGCGCAAGCGGTAACCGGATTATCTTAACTTTGATTCATGAATTAAAACGCCGCGGCGGAGGAAAAGGTATTGCAGCGATTTGCAGCGGCGGCGGTCAAGGAGACGCAGTTCTAATTGAAGTACCGTCAAGTGAAGCATGAGTTTAAACGATAAGTTTAAAACCCCTTGAAAAGGAGCGTATAATCATGACTGTAAAAGAAGTAATGGTAATCGGAGCAGGGCAAATGGGTGCAGGCATCGCACTCGTTTTTGCCCGTTCCGGCTATGAGGTGAAGCTGTATGATGCGGATATTGAGGCATTGAAAAGAGGAAAGCAGTATATTGAAAAGATATTTGAGAAGGATGTTGCAAAAGGAAAAATGGAAGCGGATACAAAGAGGCGGGCATTGAATCGCCTGCAGCTTGTTGTTGACCTGGAAGCAGATCCAATCACAGCAGATTTTATTATTGAAGCAGTGGTAGAGAAGCTGGAAGTAAAAAAAGATGTATTCCGCAGGCTGGATGAACTTGCGCCCGCACATAGCCTTTTTGCAACTAATACCTCCTCCTTGCCGATTACAGAAATTGCAGCTGTTACTGGCAGGGCAGAACAATTTATCGGCATGCATTTTATGAACCCTGTTCCTGTTATGAAGCTGGTTGAAATTATTCGGGGCTTAGAAACGAGTGATGCGACGTATCAAACAGTACAGCAATTGACGGAAGCATTAGGCAAGCAGGATGTGGAAGTGAAAGATTTTCCAGGGTTTGCTTCCAACCGTATCTTGATGCCAATGATTAACGAAGCCGTCTATACCGTCTTTGAAGGCGTTGCCAGTATAGAAGATGTGGACCAGGTGATGAAGCTGGGGATGAATCATCCGATGGGCCCGCTGCAATTGGCAGATTTCATTGGCTTGGACACCTGCTTATCGATTATGGAAATTCTTCATGAAGGCTTTGGAGACAGTAAATATCGTCCGTGTCCGCTCCTGAGACAGTATGTGCAGGCAGGAAGACTTGGGAAAAAGGCGGGTAAAGGGTTCTACTCATATACTGACTAAAGGGGTGTGCATGTTGATTATCACACAAACAGAAGAACAAAAAATGTTAGTGAAAATGGTTCAGGACTTTGCCCGCGATGAAATTGCAAACGAAGTCGAGCGGATGGAAGAACAAGACCGGTTTCCTGAAGAAATTATCAAGAAAATGGGGGAACTCGGCTTAATGGGAATTCCTATCCCGGAGGAGTATGGAGGAGCGGGCATGGATTTCAGCTCTTATATCCGGGTGATTCATGAACTGTCCAAGGTTAGTGCAACCGTCGGTGTTATTTTATCGGTACACACGTCTGTCGGCACCAATCCAATTCTTTATTTCGGAACAGAGGAGCAGAAACAAAAATATATTCCGAAGCTTGCTTCTGGCGAATATTTAGGCGCGTTTGCTCTGACAGAAGCGAATTCAGGATCAGATGCAAGCGGGTTAAAGACAACTGCTAAGCTGGTAGATGATACGTATGTATTGAACGGCTCCAAAGTATTTATTACTAATGGAGAATATGCAGATACCTTTATTACGTTTGCCAGAACAGGTGAATCGAAAGATGACATCAGTGCTTTTATTGTGGAAAAGGATAGTCCCGGTCTGTCAATTGGAAAAAATGAAAAGAAGATGGGCTTAAAGGGTTCAAGCACGGTGGAATTAACCTTTGAGCAATGCCGTATCCCGCAGGAAAACCTGCTTGGCATGGAAGGGGAAGGTTTTAAAATTGCGATGGCTAACTTGAACATCGGAAGGATCGGGATTGCGGCACAGGGACTTGGTATTGCCGAAGCAGCTTTAGATTATTCTGTTGCTTATGCGAAGGAAAGAGAACAATTTGGCAAGCCGATTGCAGCCAATCAGGGAATAGCTTTTAAGCTGGCTGAGATGGCAACCAATGTAGAAGCGGCGAAACTATTAACCTATCAGGCAGCCAAACGGATTGAAATGAATCAATCCTGTATCAAGGAAACATCGATGGCAAAGCTGACAGCAACGAAAACGGCTATGCAAAATGCCATTGAAGCGGTCCAAATCTACGGGGGATACGGCTATACAAAGGAATATCCGGTAGAAAGGTTATTTCGTGATGCCAAAGTAACGGAAATCTATGAAGGAACAAATGAAATACAGCATATTGTGATATCCAAAGAGCTTTTGAAGGGGAGATAGGAATGGATTTTCAATTAACGGAAGAACAGGAAATGCTTCGGAAAATGGTTCGGGATTTTGCTGAAAATGAAGTAGAGCCGACAGCTGCAGAAAGAGATGAAGAAGAGCGGTTTGACAGAGCAATTTTTGATCAGATGGCAGCACTGGGATTAACAGGTATCCCTTGGCCGGAAGAATACGGCGGAATCGGCGCGGATTATCTGAGCTATTGTATAGCGGTAGAGGAATTATCACGTGTCTGTGCTTCGACTGGAGTTACCCTTTCCGCCCACGTATCCCTGGCAAGCTGGCCAATCTATAAATATGGAAATGAAGCGCAGAAGCAGCATTTCCTCCAGCGTCTTGCAACGGGAGAAGCGTTGGGAGCTTATGCTTTGTCTGAGCCGGGGGCGGGCAGTGACGTTGTCTCCATGAAAACAACAGCCAAAAAGGATGGCGGCGATTATATACTGAATGGCAGCAAAGTATGGATTACCAATGGCGGCGTTGCTGATATTTATATCGTTTTTGCAAAAACAGATGCGGATCAAAAACATAAAGGCATCACGGCATTTATTGTTGAAAAAGGAACAGAAGGATTTACCTTTGGCAAGAAGGAAAAGAAGCTGGGCATTCGTTCTTCGCCGACGACAGAGTTAATCTTTGAAAGTTGCAGGATTCCAGCTGAAAATGTGCTGGGTGAAGAAGGAGAAGGCTTTAAAATCGCCATGACGACCTTAGATGGAGGCAGAAATGGGATTGCTGCACAAGCTTTAGGAATTGCACAGGGCGCACTGGATGCAGCTGCAGCATATGCGAAGGAAAGAGAACAATTCGGCAAACCAATCGCAGCAAACCAGGGTATCTCTTTTAAACTGGCGGATATGGCAACGGAGATTGAAGCAGCCCGTCTGTTGACCTATCAGGCAGCATGGCTGGAATCAGCAGGGAAGCCATATGGAAAGGCATCCGCCATGTCCAAATTATTTGCAGGAGATGCAGCAATGCGCATTACCGTCGACGCAGTGCAAATTTTCGGCGGCTATGGATATACAAAAGACTATCCGGTAGAACGCTACATGCGTGATGCGAAGATAACGCAAATTTATGAGGGGACGAATGAAATTCAGCGGCTTGTTATTGGGCGGATGGTAACAAAATAAAGCACAATCTCTTTTAAAAGGAGGCTGAAAAAATGAGTGAAGATCAAATCCGCTCTTCTGTAAAAGATCAGGAGCTTGTGATGCGGCGCCGGAAGCAGATTATTGAAGGCGCCATGCGGCTGTTTCAGGAGAAAGGCTTTCACCGTACAACGACCAGAGAAATTGCGAAAGAATCCGGGTTCAGCATTGGCACATTATATGAGTATATCAGAACAAAAGAGGATGTGCTTTTTCTCGTTTGCGAATTCGTGCATGACCGGGTTCGCGATCAGCTGACAGAAACGATTTCTGTAGAAAATCCGACAATGGAAAGTCTGCGTCAGGCGATTCGGCAGTATCTTTACTTTATGGACACGATTCAGCCTGAAATTTTAATGCTCTATCAGGAAACAAAATCATTAAATAAAGAAAAACGTCAATTTGTCTTGGGGCAGGAGCAGAAGGTTGTCGGAATGATGGAGGAATTGTTGAATGTTTGTTTAAAAGAAAAGCGGAGTGCGAAAGAAATTCATTTTCTGGCTAATCATATTGTCGTCAGCGGGCATATGTGGTGTTTCCGCCGCTGGCTCATTCAAAAGGAATTTACCCTCGATGAGTATGTCGAGCTGCAGATGAAGCAAGTGGATTGCTGGCTGTAACTATAGGGAGGATTAGGGATTTTACTATGTTAAGAGCTGACTAAAAGAGGGGGATAAGCATGACAGAAGAACGTTATTCGCCAAAGCATCCTATTCGTTTTGTAACGGCATCGAGCCTGTTTGACGGGCATGATGCTTCCATTAATATTATGCGGCGCATTTTGCAGGCGAGCGGTGCCGAGGTTATTCATCTTGGACATAACCGTTCCGTAGAAGAAGTCGTCTACGCAGCAATCCAGGAGGACGCGCAGGGGATTGCTATCTCATCGTATCAGGGCGGGCATGTGGAATATTTTAAATATATGATTGACCTGTTGAAAGAACTGGATGCGGCTCATATTCAAGTGTTAGGCGGCGGCGGAGGGACGATTCTCCCCCGTGAAATCAAAGAGCTTCATGATTATGGCGTAGCTCAGGTTTTTTCTCCCGAGGATGGGAGAAAGTATGGTCTGCAGGGGATGATTGACCGGATGCTGGAAAAATGTGATTTTCTTCCGCCGATTGATATTGAAAAAGATATGGAGCGGTTAAAAGAAGGAGATCGCTTAGCAATCGGTAAATTCATTACCTTGATGGAGAATGGGGAGGAAGAAACGAAAAAGCAGGTATTAAAAAAACTTTCAGAGCAGCAAAAACAGAAAATCCCTGTTCTCGGAATTACAGGAACAGGCGGAGCAGGGAAAAGCTCGCTGACAGATGAACTTATCCGCCGCTTTTTAAATGAAATTCCAGAGCGGAAAATAGCTATCTTATCTATCGATCCATCCAAACGAAAAACAGGTGGAGCATTGCTTGGTGACCGTATCCGTATGAACGCGATTTTTTCAGAGCGGGTGTATATGCGCTCGCTGGCGACCAGAAATTCTGGAACAGAGCTTTCCGATTCCATTCAGGATGCGATAAATGTCGTGCGCGCATCAGACTATGACCTGATTATTGTCGAAACGAGCGGGATTGGGCAGGGTGATGCTGCGGTAACAGATATTACGGATTTATCCATGTATGTGATGACAGCGGAGTTTGGGGCGCCGACGCAATTAGAAAAAATAGATATGATCGATTATGCCGATTTTATTGTGATTAATAAATTTGAGCAAAAGGGGTCAGAGGATGCGCTGAATCAAGTCCGGAAACAATACGAACGCAGCCATATGCTGTTTCATGAGGATAAAAGCCGATTTCCTGTTTTCGGCACAATAGCAAGCCAGTTTAATGATGAAGGAACGAATGCTTTGTTTGCGTCTTTGATTGACCGGATAAAAGCCGATTATCAGTGGGAAGCAGAGGTCTCCTTTCCGCGTCATGTTATCTCCGAAAAGCAAAATCAAATCATTACGAATGAGCGCAGGCATTATTTACGGGAGATTGCTTCCTATGTCCGCAATTATGATAAGCGCGCCGAGAAGCAGCAGGAAATTGCTTCTAAACTTTATCGATTAACCGGAGCTAAGGAAGACGCGGAGGAAGCTATTGCGGCTTCATTGGATCAAATCATTACAAGCTATGAACAGCAATTAGACGGAAACTCCAGACAATTGCTGGAAAATTGGGAGACATTAAAAGAAAGCTATCTTGGGGATACCTTTACGTTTAAAGTAAGAGATAAAGAGATTACGATGGATTTAACAACAGAGTCTCTCTCGGGATTAAAGATTCCGAAAGTAGTGCTGCCGAAATACCAGGATTGGGGAGACCGCCTTTATTGGTTAATGCGGGAAAATGTTCCCGGAGCCTTTCCTTATACAGCAGGCGTATTTCCATTTAAACGAAAGGGAGAAGATCCGACTAGACAATTTGCCGGTGAGGGGACACCGGAACGGACCAACCGCCGCTTCCATTATCTGTCTAAAGGGGAGGAAGCAAAACGACTTTCTACAGCATTTGATTCAGTTACTTTATATGGAGAAGACCCTGCAGAACGTCCGGATATTTACGGAAAGGTTGGCAACAGCGGCGTAAACATTTGTACATTAGAGGATATGAAAAAGCTCTATAGCGGTTTCGATTTAACAGACCCCTTAACATCTGTCTCGATGACAATCAATGGTCCAGCGCCTATTATTTTAGCGATGTATTTTAATACGGCCATTGACCAGCAGGTGGATAAGTTTACCGAGGAGCAGGGACGGCCGCCAACCAGTGGAGAATTTGGTCAAATTAAGACAGATACTGTTTCTGTCATCAGAGGGACCGTGCAGGCAGATATTTTAAAAGAGGACCAAGGGCAGAATACCTGTATTTTTTCAACTGAATTTGCCCTGCGGATGATGGGGGATATTCAAGCATATTTTATAGAGAATAAGGTACGTAATTATTATTCTGTTTCCATATCTGGTTATCATATTGCAGAAGCCGGCGCGAATCCGATTACCCAGCTGGCGTTCACGTTAGCAAATGGATTTACGTATGTAGAATATTATCTAAGCCGCGGAATGGATATTAATAAATTTGCACCGAATCTCTCTTTCTTCTTCTCGAATGGGCTAGATCCGGAATATACCGTGATAGGCCGGGTAGCGAGAAGAATCTGGGCAATTACCATGAAGGAAAAATACGGTGCCAATGAACGCAGCCAAAAGCTGAAGTATCATGTGCAGACTTCAGGGCGGTCCCTGCATGCGCAGGAGATTGATTTTAATGATATCCGCACCACATTGCAAGCATTATTAGCTATTCAGGATAATACGAATTCCCTGCATACCAATGCTTATGATGAAGCAATCACGACCCCGACAGAAGAATCTGTCCGCCGGGCGATGGCGATTCAGATGATTATTAATAAAGAATTTGGGCTGGCGAAAAATGAGAATT
The DNA here is from genome assembly GCF_042654105.1 of Oceanobacillus aidingensis. Classification (NCBI taxonomy): domain Bacteria; kingdom Bacillati; phylum Bacillota; class Bacilli; order Caryophanales; family Bacillaceae; genus Oceanobacillus; species Oceanobacillus aidingensis. The sequence goes on from NZ_JBHSFT010000007.1 coordinate 235,085, forward strand.
CCTTACAGGGATCCTTTATTGTTGAAGAATTAACCGACCTTGTGCAGGAAGCGGTTCTGCAGGAATTTGAACAGATGAATGACCGCGGTGGTGTCCTGGGGGCGATGGAACGCCAATATCAGCGCGGTAAAATTCAGGAGGAATCGCTTTATTATGAGGGAAAGAAGCATTCGGGAGCATTGCCGATCGTAGGGGTGAATACGTATTTAAATCCCAACCCGCCTTCAGAGGAAAACATTGATTCCATGGAGCTTGCCCGGGCAACAGAAGAGGAAAAAATGCATCAAATTAATGAACTGCGTCGTTTTCAATCAGAGCATAAAGATCATGTAGAAGAAGCTCTAAAACGATTAAAACAGACAGCAGTAACAGACGGAAACATCTTCCAAGAACTGCTGCACACTGTCCGCCACGCAAGCCTTGGAGAAATCACCAGAGCACTCTATGAAGTCGGCGGGCAATACAGACGGAACATGTAATATCCAGAAACCCGTCTCGGCATTTGTAATACCAGCTCGTGCTCCTTTAGAAGCAGAAGAAATGGTATGTTTAAATCCAGCGTAGATCTGAACAACTTTCACTGGATAATTGCAATCAAATGTGTTTATAATGTAAAATAGATTTATTGTGAAGAATTGGGGATGTTCATCCAAATCATTGGTTGATATAAGTGAATAATTATGTTGGCGATACTAGCTAGCGACGGTTTTGAAGGGGCGAGTAACGGCAATGGTTTTCGGTGGGACGAGTAATCGCAGTCCCAGTCCCAGAGGAAAAATACGGAGACTCCTGGTCGGCTAAGAACGGTCACGTCCTGTGACCAACGACCGACACTAGGACGTCCTGTCCGTCGTGGGAAAGCGCGTAGGGAAGACTCCGCAGAAAAAAAGCGTACTTCTTTTTTTCTACCCGCAGGGCATAAGTGCGACTATGCTTCTGTCTGCACCTGACGGCTTGCCAATCAGCAAGTCTTCTTTTCACCCGCAGGGCATAAGTGCGACTATGCTTCTGTCTGCGCCTGACGGCTTGCCAATCAGCAAGTCTTCTTTAAAGGAGATGAGCTCGGGGCCTACGGAAAGCGTAGTGCTTTTCCGTAGCGGTCACTATGAGTCATGATAACATCTATTTATAAACCATAGATTTTGGTGTCGATCTCAAAATAGCATATATAATAATCATTGATAGCATAGATGGGTATGATTATTTTCTAAAAGGAGTGCATGAGCGTGAGTTTGAAAGAATTAACACAAGAGCAAATTGACGATTTATCCATGATTGAATTAGGTTCCCTCATTCTAAAAGAAAAAAATAAAGCAATCCCTTTTCAAGATTTATTTTCTCAAATAGCAGAGTTAAAAAACTTATCCGAAGAACAGAAAGAAAATTTGATTGCACAATTCTATACAGACATGAATGTTGACGGACGTTACTTAACATTAGGTTCCGGTGTATGGGGACTAAAAAGCTGGTATTCGGTCGAACAGGGAGAAGAAGAAATTACGGAAGAACCGAAAAAGCGTAAGAAAAAGAAGAAAGCTGCAGTGGAAGACACAGAAGATATCCATGATGATTTAGACATAACTGATGAAGACATCGATGATATGCTGGATGATTTCGATGATGACGTAGAAGATGCGGATCTGGAAGAAATTGAAGATGAAGTAGACGACGTTATCGGCAAGGACGATCTCGATGAATTAGATTACGATAATGAAGACGATCGTTAATCATTAATGTACAAAGTTGATAAGCTGGGGCAAGTTGATCATCATTCGACTTGCCCCAGCTTTTTGTAATAAAGCGGGAACGTGATAGGAAAAAAACGGCTCTATACTGAATGTGGTGGTGTCCTCCGTTCCATCGCCAGATGGAACGGAGGCAAAAAAATACACTCCTTTTCCTCTCTCTGATAACCTTGAGTTGTCGAGA